>NZ_JAGLEJ010000028.1 GCF_023145115.1 Algiphilus sp. | reverse complement strand
GAGACAGGACGTCGAGCAAGGGTGACCAGGACAGGGATGTCCTGTTCACCCGTGCCCCCGAGCACGACTCCCGGGCCGGGCACCTGCCGCGCCTCCGGCGCGGCAGGCCACCCGTGCGGCACCATGGCTTTGGTTCCTTTGGCCGTAACCAAAGGAACCCGCGCCGGTCGAGCGGTATCACTCGATAGCGCCGAGGTCCCAAAGCGCGGAACCCGAGAGCACGAACGGGTCAACTAGGGATGCTCACCGACCGCGGAAGGGGACAGTATACTGATTTCCCGCGCGGCAACCGGTAGCGCACCGATTTCCGGTGTTGTCATCGTTCCGGCTGAGCGAATGGCCGGCAAAAATAAGTATACCGTCCCCTTTTTAGTGGGCGCGACTTCAGGGCGGTTATTCCAGCGACAGAATGAACGTCCAGTGTTCCTCCGCCACCGGCATGATCGATAGCCGGTTCCCCTTCATCAGCAGCTGCATGCCGGCCAGTTCGCCTTCGGCGTGTTCGCGCAGCTCGGCGAGGGGGATGTTGCGCTCGGTGTGACGGACGTAGCGCACGTCGACGAGCTGCCAGCGCGGTTCCTCGGGTTTCGACTTGGCGTCGAAGTACTTGCTGTTCTCGTCGAACTGGGTGGGGTCGGGGTAGGGCGGGGAGGCGATCTCCATGACGCCCACGATGCCCGGCACGGCGCAGTTGGAATGGTAGAAGAAGGCCTGGTCGCCCACCTGCATGCGGTCGCGCATGAAGTTGCGGGCCTGGTAGTTGCGGATGCCGTCCCAGGGCTCGGTCTGCTGGGGACGATCGCGCAGATCGTCGATGGAGAAGGCATCGGGTTCGGACTTCATCAGCCAGTAGGCCATGCGAGGACTCGGTTTCGGGCGGGATTCATTCGGGGAGGCGGCGGATGCCGCGTTCCGTGACCACGGCCGAGATCGGGATGTCCCACTCCGCGTGTGGCAGCCGCTGCGCCTCCTGTGCCGCGAAAGCGTAACCGCAGAGCAGGGGCCGGCGCCCGCGCACCCCGGCGAGCCAGCGGTCGTAGTAGCCGCCGCCCGCGCCGAGGCGCGTGCCGCTGGCGTCGAAGGCCAGCATGGGCAGGAAGACGATGTCGAGCGCACTGCGCGTGCTGCGCGCGCCGCCGACGGGACGGGGGATGCCGTGGGCGCCCCTGCGCACGGGGCCGCCTCGCCAGCGGCGGAAGTGCATGGCGCCGTCGCGGCCGATGACCGGCAGGTAGACCGCGATGCCCCGCGCCAGGAGTGCGCGGCGCAGCGGCAGGGTGGGCATCTCGCTGGCGTGGCCGATGTACAGCGCGACCCGGCGTGCCCGTCTGCGGGCCACCAGTCGCATGGCCGCGCGTGCGGCGAGTTCCGCGCGCTCGCGGCGCTCGGCCGGGGCGAGGGTGCGGCGGGCGCGCCGCGCCTCGGCGCGCGCCCGCTCGCGTGATTCGATGGTGTCTCCCGCCTGTGCCGTCATCCGCCGTTGACCTTGAGACTAGCGTCTCAAGTGGGTGCCTAGCCGGATCATCGGGCTTCCCGCTGCGGGGCGGGCGTGCTCGCCAGAAACGGCATCAGCTCCCTGGGTAGGTAAATAGGCTCAAGGGTTTTGGGGCGAACCACGTACACCGCAGGAGACACCCTCACACGATACAAGAAAGCGGCCGGCCGGAACCATGCGACGGTCGACGGGAATGCGCCGGTTGTCGGGATCGCGGGGTCAGCCGTTGCGGGCCATGGTGCTGTCGATGTCGAGCCGGAGCTGCTTGATGCGCTCGGCGTTGCGCTGACGGGTCTCGGCGTCCTCGCCGTCGCCGCCGGCCAGCAGTTCGCGCGCCAGGTTCAGCGCCGCCATCACCGCGATGCGCTCGGTGCCGAGCGCCTTGCCGCGCTTGCGGATGGCGCTCATGCGCTGATTGAGCATCTCGGCCGAGGCGACCAGCGTCTCGTGCTCGTCCGGCGGGCACGAGACGGTGTACTCCCGTCCCATGATGCGCACGGAGATGGTGATCGACTCTTCAGCCATCGCTTTGCTCCAGCTCGAGGGCCCGAATGCGCGCGACGATGCGCTCGATGCGCTCGCGCAGCTCGTTGTTGGCCTCCAGAAGACGGTCGCGTTCCGCTTCGACGCGGCGCAGCTCGCCCGACGCCTGACGATAGGTGGCGAGCAACTGGTGCACGCGCCGCTCAAGCAGTGTGAGCTCTTCGTCCATCATGGCTGCCGGCGGGACATGGCGCCGAGTATAACGACGCCGACGCCATGCCCGCCAAGGCCCGTCCTACTGCAGCAGCAGGAAGAGCGCGCCGTTGCCGCGCCGGATGTGCAGCAGCAGCTGGCTGCCGCCGCCGGCGATCTCGCTCAGCTCGGGCACCGAGGTCACCTTCTGCCGGTTGGCTGCCATGATGATGTCGCCCGGACGCAGGCCTGCGCCGGCGGCAGGGCTGCCCTGCGCGACCTCGAGCACCTGCACGCCCTCGGCGCGGCCGGCGAGCGGATGATCCTCCTGGATCGGCCCCAGGCGCGCGCCCTCGAGCTTGGGATGGAGCGCGTCGCCGCCGGCCTCGCTGGCCTCGTCGTCGCCGATCTCCACGGTCACGCGGCGTTCCTTGCCGTCGCGCAGCACCTTGAGCTTGACCCGGTCGCCGACGCGCTTGAGGCCGATGTGGTTGCGCAGCTTCAGCATGTCGTCGATGCGCGCGCCGTCGGCCTCGATGATGATGTCCTCGGCCTTCAGGCCGGCTTCCTCGGCGGGCGAGTCCTCCATGACCTTGGTGATCACCACGCCACCGTCGACCTCGCGGTCGAAGGCCTTGGCGAGCTCGTCGGTCAGCGTCTGCCCGACGATGCCGATCTTGCCGCGCTGCACGTCGCCGTGCTCGACCAGCTGGTCCATGACCGTGCGCGCCAGATTGGTCGGAATGGCGAATCCGATGCCGATGTTGCCGCCGGTCCGCGACAGGATCTGGCTGTTGATGCCGACCAGTTCACCATCGAGGTTGATCAGTGCGCCGCCCGAGTTGCCGGGATTGATGGCGGCGTCGGTCTGGATGAAGTTCTGGTAGCCCTCGGTGCCCGTCATGCGGCCGAGCGCGCTGACGATGCCGGAGGTCACGGTCTGACCGAGACCGAAGGGATTGCCGATGGCGAGCACGAAGTCGCCCACCTGCAGCGCGTCCGAATCGGCCATGGGCAGCGCCGGGAGGCCGCTGGCGTCGATGCGCAGCACGGCGATGTCGGTTTCCGGGTCGCTGCCCACCAGCTCGGCCTCGATGTCGCGGCCGCTGGACAGGTTGACCACGATCTCCTCGGCCTGCGCGATGACGTGGTGATTGGTCAGTACCAGCCCTTCCTTGTTGTCGATGATGACGCCGGAACCGACGGGCTGGGACTGCCGTTCGCGCGGCTGCTGCTCGTCGGGCAGGCCGAAGAAGCGGCGGAAGAAGGGGTCCTGCAGCAGCGGATTCTCCATGCTCTGCCGCGCGGTGATCTTGATGTTGACCACCGATGGCAGGACTTCCTTGAGCATCGGGGCCAGGGTCGGCTTGTCCGCCGACAGCAGGGGAGTCGCGCGCGCGCTGGGCACGCTGAGGCCGACCAGCATCAGGGCGATGCCGATCAGCGCGGCGAGGCGGACGACGTGGGAGGCGGAGGCTCGGGAGCTTCGCATCTGGAACCTTTGGTCTGGATTACATGGAGGAAGGCCGTCGCCGGGTGGCGAGGGCACGGGATACAAGACCGTTGCGACGGGCATTCGGTTCGGTTGCCGTGCGATGGCGGCAGTGCCGCGTCGCCGCGCAGGGTACCGGCCGTGGGTCACGCGCGCAGCAGCGCCGCTTCCCGCACGCGCTGCACTGCCATGCTGACGCGCTCCGCGAGCCGCTGCATCAGCGGACGCGGCTGACGCAGGCGCACGCCGAACAGATCGTGGGTCTCCATGCGCTGCATGAGATAGTCGTCGCTGGTCATCAGCTCGTCGACCAGCTTGAGCTCGGCCGCGCGTGTGCCGAACCAGTGCTCGCCGTTGGCCACGGTATCCACATCGAGCTGCGGCCGGTGATCGCGGATGAAGTCCTTGAACAGCGTGTGGGTATCCTCGAGCTCTTCCAGCGCCTTGCTCCGGGCGGCATCGCTGTTCTCGCCGAACAGCGTCAGCGTGCGCTTGTGCTCGCCCGCGGTGAGCAGCTCGAAGTCGATCTCCTTGCGCTTGAGCAGGCGGTGGAAGTTGGGCATCTGCATGACCACGCCGATCGAGCCGATGACCGCGAACGGTGCCGCCACAATGCGGTCGGCGACGCAGGCCATCATGTAGCCGCCACTGGCTGCGACCTTGTCGACCGTCACGGTCAGGCGGATGCCGCGCTTGCCGATGCGGGCGAGCTGCGACGCCGCCAGCCCGTAGCCGTGCACCATGCCGCCCGGGCTCTCCAGCCGCAGCACGATCTCGTCGCCGCTGCCCGCCACCAGCAGCAGCGCGCTGATCTCCTCGCGCAGCGCCGAAACCGCGGACGCGCGGAGATCGCCCTCGAAATCCAGCACGAAGGCGCGCGGACGCTCCTTCTGGCCCCCCGGGGCCTTGTCCTCGTCCTTGCGTTTGCGCTTGAGTGTCTTGCGCAGCGCCTTGCGTTGCGCCGGCGACGCCGTCTCGAGGCGGATCCGCTCGGCGCGCTCGCGCAGCTGCTCGTGCAGCGCGCGGATCTCGAGCGGAGCGGGCTGATCGTCGCCGCGACTCCGGGCGCCACGCGCTACCAGAGTAACAATCGCGCCGACCAGCGCGAGAATGAGCACAAGCTTCAGCGCGAAGGCGCCAACATCGGCAAGGATCGACATCAGGATTCCGGAAATAAGTGAAGGGCTTGCGCGCGGGACCTGAGCCACCGCCTTACTACCAGCTGAACGGGTTCGGTACTGCTGGCAATAGCGCTCCTGTTATAGTAAAACGTGCAGAGCGCTCGCAGAGTCGGGCGCTTTCAAATTCAGAAGGCCGAAGTCGCCACACACAGGGAGCGTACCGATCGTGAGCAGAAAACTCGCAGTTTTACTCGGCGGGGCAGCGCTGATCGCCAGCCAGGTAGTGGCTGCGCAGGAAGGCGGGAATGTCAAGGCATTTACGTCCCTGTCATACCAGTACACCTTCGACAGCAACGACCGGCCGAACGATGCCGGCAACGGCCTGCACGTGTCCGGTGGCTACTTCTTCACCGACAACCTCGCGGCCGAGCTCGCCGTCGACTACTCGACGTTCTCGAGCGACGACCAGGCCCCCGACCGTGACGCCCGCAGCCTGAACCTCAAGCTCGGCGGTCTGTACGCCTTCCAGCGCGGCGGCACGGTCGAGCCCTACATCGGCCTCGGCGGCGGCCTCGCCAACAACCAGCTCGATCCGCCCGACGAGAACCGCCGTCGTGCCTTCGGCGAGGTCACGCTGGGTCTTCTGAGCTATCCGTCGATCAACTTCGGTCTGCGCGGCGAAGTCGCCTACCGCTACACCGACGGCGCGCCCGCCAAGCAGGTCGGCACCGCCGAGGATTCGGTCAGCGAGGCCATCCTGCGCGTCGGCGTGCTGTTCCCGCTGGTGCGCAGCGTTCCGGTGGTCGCCACCGCGGCGCCCGAGCCCAAGAAGGTCGCCGACTCCGATGGCGACGGCGTTCCGGACAACCTCGACGAGTGCCCCGGCACCGCCGCCGGTGTTCGCGTCAACGCGCGTGGCTGCCCGATCGATTCCGACGCCGACGGCGTGCCGGATCACATCGACGAGTGCCCCGGCACGGCTGCCGGTGTGCAGGTCGACGAGCGCGGCTGCCCGGTCGATGTCGCCATCGATCGCAAGTTCGAGGACGTGAACTTCGCCTTCGACAAGTCGAACCTCACCGACTACGCCCGCAGCACGCTCGACCGCACCGCCGCCGAGATCCGGCAGCTGATCGCGGAAGACGCCAACCTGCAGGTGACGGTCGAGGGCCACACCGACAGCGTCGGCTCCACGGCCTACAACCAGGCTCTGGGTGTTCGTCGCGCCGGCACGGTCCGTGACTACCTCGTCAAGCAGGGTGTCGATGCTGCTCGCATCGAGACCAGCAGCGGCGGCGAGAAGGAGCCGATCGCCAGCAACGAGACCGACAAGGGTCGCCTGCTCAACCGTCGCGCGGAGATCCGCGCCCGCAGCGGCGAGTAGGCACCCGGGATGCCGTCCCGCTTCGGCGGGACGCTCATCCGCAGCATTCGACCCCCGCGGTGTTCGCGCCGCGGGGGTTTTTTGTGGCGCCCTGTTTTTTCGGCGCACCGCCGCGGGCGGCATGGCGCCTGCGGCCGTGGCGTTCCGGTGGGCAGCCGTCTCGATGATGCGGCGACGCGCGATCGGCACCGAGACGTGCCGGCGAAGGCCGGCGGACGCGCGACGCGTGTCAGCGCGCGGCCTTGAAGGCCGAGGGCGCTCTACATGGCGGGGGCGGTGACCCGGCGTTGTGACGTGGCGGCGCGGTCGTCAGTGCGCTACAGCACCGCCGCGCGTCGCGCGATCAGTTCCGGATCGATGGCGTCCGGCATCCAGCCGTCGAGCTGGCGGCGCGCGAGTGTCGTGATGGCCTCGACGTGGGCATCGTCGGCATTGAGTGCGGGGATGTAGCGCAGGGCTTCGCCGCCCGCGGCGCGGAACCGATCGCCGTACTGCATGGCCATCTCCTCCAGGGTTTCGAGGCAGTCGGACGCGAACCCGGGGCAGATGGCATCGAGCCGGCGCACGCCGGCGGCGGCGAGCGCGTCGATACGCTCGTCGGTGTAGGGCTGCAGCCACGGCGCCTTGCCGAAACGCGACTGGAAGGTGACGCTGCAGGTGCTGTCGTCCAGGTCCAGTGCTTCGGCCAGAAGTCGCGCGGTCTTGTGGCACAGGCAGTGGTAGGGGTCGCCGGCATCGAAGTAGCGCTGCGGTATGCCGTGAAAGCTCATCAGCAGATGCTCGCCGCGCCCGTGCGCATCCCAGTGCCTGCGCACCGATTCCGCGAGCGCCGCGATATAGCCGGGGTCGTCGTGGTAGCTGTGCACGCTGCGCAGCTCCGGCATCCAGCGCTCGCCGGACAGGTTATCGAACACGGCATCCATGACCGAGGCCGTGGTCGTCGCCGAGTACTGCGGATACAGCGGAATCACCACCAGCCGGCGCACGCCGCGCTCGCGCGCATCGGCCAGCGCCGAGGCGATCGACGGCGAGCCATAGCGCATCGCCGGGAATACCGGGATGGCGGGTTCCCCGTTGCCGCCGGACAGCCCCGCCTCGACACCGGCGGCCAGCGCGCGGGTATGCACCAGCAGGGGGGCGCCGTTCTCGTACCAGATGCTGGCGTAGGCGTGCGCCAGCCGTCGCGGACGGAAGGGCAGGATGAAGCCGTGCAGGATCGGCCACCAGATGGCGCGCGGAATCTCGATGACGCGCGGGTCGGACAGGAACTCGCCGAGATAGCGCCGGATTGCCGCGGGCGTCGGCGCGTCGGGGGTGCCGAGGTTGACCAGCAGCACGCCCACCCTCGGCTGGGTGACGTGCGCGGCTACCGGATCGTGGTGCATTCGGGTGGCGTCTCGCGTCTGTTTCGTCCGTGCCGTCAGCCTTCGCTGCGCAGCTCGCGGAAGTACTGGCGCTGTGTCGCAAGCGCCTTGTGCGCGAGCAGGATCATCACCGGCAGATTAATGATCAGCATGAAGCCGATGGCGACCGTGCTGAGCGTGTCCAACTGCGCGTCGGTACGCACGATGCCGGCGGTGGCCACGACGATCAGCGCGCACCAGAGCATGCGGAAACCGGTCACCACCCGGGTGCTGCCGCGCGACAGATAGACGACGCCCTGCTCGGCGTAGTAGCTCCAGGTGATCATGGTCGACAGCGCGAACAGCCAGACGGCGATGGTGACCATCCAGCGACCCAGACCCGGCGCGGCGGAGTCGAAGGCAGCGGCGGTCAGCGCGGCTGCCGGCAGGTCCAGGTAGATCGCCCCGTCACGCGCCTGCGGGGCGCGGTCGCCGGTCGTGTCCTGCCAGTTCAGCGTGCCGCCTTCGCCGACCTCGGCGTAGACGCGCTGCAGCTCGCCGCTGGCGTCGCGCGCCACGATGAAGACCGAATCGCCGGCTTCGATGCCGTCGATGTCGGGCAGTGCCGCGGCGTCGGGCGCCCAGGTGCCGGAAGCGGTGCGCTCGAAGGTCGGTGCGGCGTCGAGGGTGGTCGCCGCATCGCGATCCCAGATGCCGCTCGACAGGATCACCATGGCCGTGATCGTGCAGACCACCAGTGTGTCGATGAAGGGTTCCAGTCCCGCGACGACCCCCTCGCTCGCCGGCTTGCGGGTGCGTACCGCCGCGTGCGCGATGGGGGCGGAGCCCATGCCGGCCTCGGAGGAGAACAGCGCGCGCCGCATGCCGAACAGGAAGGCGGTGCCCACCGCGGCGCCGGTGAAGGCACCGCTGGCTTCGGCCGGCGAGAACGCCGATGTCACGATCAGGTTCAGCAGTCGGGGCAGTTCTCCCACGTTGGCGAACAGCACGCCCAGCCCGCAGACGATGTAGATCAGGCACATGAAGGGTACCAGCGCCGCGGCCGCGTGACCGATGCGCCGGATGCCGCCGATGATCACCAGACCGACCAGGACCGCCAGCACGATGCCCGATATCCACGACGGCACGCCGAAGTAGCTGCGCGCCAGTTCGGCCGCGTTCCAGGCCTGGAACATGTTGCCGCCGGTGAGGCCGAAGACGATCAGCGCCACCGCGAAGAAGGCCCCGACCATGGCGCCGATGCCCGCCAGCCGGGGCGACAGCGCGCGCAGGCCGTCGCGGCAGACATACATGGTGCCGCCGTGTGGATTGTTCGGGTCACTGGTGTCGCGATAGATCATCGCCAGCGTGACCTCGACGGTCTTGATGGCCATGCCCACCACGCCGACCATCCACATCCAGAAGACGGCGCCCGGGCCACCCAGTGCCACCGCGATGGCCACGCCGCCGATGTTGCCCAGGCCGACCGTGGCCGACAGTGCCGCCGCCAGCGCCTGGAAGTGGCTGAGCACGCCCTTGCCGTCCTCGGCCAGGTCGTGACGCCCCGAGACCAGTCCGAAGCCGTGTGTCAGCGACCGGTACTGCGAGAAGCCGGAGAAGATGGTGAAGGCCACGCCGGCGACCAGCAGGGCCACCAGCACCGGCACCGACAGCAATACCGCGTTGATGGCCCCGAGGACCGCAAGAAATTCGTTCATACCCGTCCCCCCGTTCGGGTCAGATCACGCCCGTGCTCTGAAGCAAGATCAGCACCAGAGCGGGCGGTGCGATGAAGCGCAGGATCAGCAGCCAGGCGCGCGACCACCAGGGGTCGGCGCCGGGCGTGTCGGCGAGCTCGACCAGGGCGCGGTGGCCCCAGAACCAGCCCACGAAGATGGATGTCAGCAGTGCGCCGACCGGCAGCATGACGCCGGTGGCCGCGAAATCCATGGTGTCGAAGAAGGTGCGTCCGAACAGCGTCAGATCGGCGGCTCCCATCGACAGCGACGACGGCACACCGAGCGCGAAGCACAGCAGCGCGCAGGCCCACACCGTCCTCGGTCGCGACCAGCCGCGCTCGTCGGTGAGCCAGCTGATCGCCGGCTCGAGGATCGACAGTGCCGAGGTCAGCGCGGCCACCGCCAGCAGCAGGAAGAACGCCGGCGCGATCAGCGTGCCGCCGGGCATCGCCGCGAAGGCCGCCGGTAGCGTGATGAAGGTCAGTCCCGCTCCGGCGGACGGGCTGAAGCCGAAGGCGAAGACCACCGGCATGATGACCAGTCCGGCGAGCATTGCGGCGAGCACATCCAGGGAGATGATGGCCCCGCTGGCGACGCCCAGTCGGTCGTGCCGGCCCAGGTAGGAGCCGTAGGTGATCATCGTGCCCATGCCCAGCGACAGCGAGAAGAACGCCTGTGCCAGCGCGGCGGAGAAAGTGGCACCCGACACCTTCGAGAAGTCGGGCTGCAGCAGGAATGCGACACCGGCGCCGCCACCGGGCAGGGTCAGCGCCCTTACAGCCAGCGCGATCAGGAGCAGGAACAGCAATGGCATGAGCACCTTGTTGGCGCGCTCGATGCCGCGGCCGATGCCGCCGGCCACCGTGACCGCCACCAGCACCATGAACACCGCCGCATAGCCCAGCGGCGCCCAGGTGCCACCGACGAAGGCGCCGAACTGGCTCTCCAGCACCGCCGGATCGGTGCTGCTCACCGCGCCGGTGGCCGAGAAGCCGACGTAGGCCAGCGTCCAGCCGGCCACGACGATGTAGAACGACAGGATGACGAAGCCGGTGATCACGCCGAGCAGCCCGGCCAGCGCCCACACCGGCCCGCCCAGCTGCTTGAAGGCGCCCACCGGATTGCGCTGCGTGACGCGGCCGAGCACGATCTCGGCCAGCAGCACGGATACCCCGAACACCGCGATGATCCCGAGGTAGATCAGCAGGAAGGCGCCGCCGCCGTTCTCGCCGGCGGTGTACGGAAAGCGCCAGATATTGCCGAGGCCTACGGCGGAACCCGCCGCGGCCATGACGAAGCCCAGCCGGCTGCCCCAGTGCTCCCTAGTCGTCATGACCGCAGCATAGCCCGCCGCCGGGCGTGCGCGCAGCGTCGCCGGCTACTTCTCGACGATCGCGACCACGCCCATGCCGCCCGCGGCGCAGATCGAGATCAGGCCGCGGCCGCGGCCGGCCTCGTTGAGGATCTTGGACAGCGTGCCCAGGATGCGGCCGCCGGTGGCAGCGAACGGATGCCCCAGCGCCACCGAGCCGCCCTTGACGTTGAGCTTGCTGCGATCGATGGCGCCGAGCGGCTTGGACAGGCCCAGCTTGTCCTTGCAGAAGCGCTTGTCCTCCCAGGCCTTGAGCGTGCACAGCACCTGGGCGGCGAAGGCCTCGTGGATCTCGTAGTAGTCGAAGTCCTGCAGATCGATGCCGGCGCGGGCCAGCATGCGCGGCACCGCGTAGGCCGGCGCCATCAGCAGGCCCTCTGCGCCCGAGGCGAAGTCCACCGCAGCGGTCTCCGAGAAGGTCATGAAGGCCTGCGGCTCGATCTTGTGGCGGGCCGCCCAGTCCTCGGAGCCGAGCAGGACGGCCGACGCGCCGTCGGTCAGCGGTGTCGAGTTGGCGGCGGTGAGCGTGCCGTTCTCGCGGTCGAACACCGGCTTGAGCGACGCCAGCTTCTCCAGCGTGCTGTCGGCGCGCAGATTGTTGTCGCGCTTGATGCCCGAGAAGGGCGACACCAGATCATCGTAGAACCCGGCGTCGTACGCCGCGGCGGCCTTCTGGTGCGACTCGAGGGCGAGCTGGTCCTGATCCTCGCGCGAGATCTTCCAGTGCTTGGCCATGAGCTCGCAGTGCTCGCCCATGCTCTTGCCCGTGCGCGGCTCGCCGTTGGTCGGGATGGCCGGAGCCAGCATCGACGGCCGGAAGCGCGCCAGCGCCTTCAGGCGGTCGCCGTTGGTCTTGGCGCGATTGAGCTCCAGCAGGATCTGGCGGAGCTTGTCGTTGACCTCGATGGGCGCGTCCGAGGCGGTGTCCACGCCACCCGCGATGCCGGCCTCGATCTGGCCCAGCGCGACCTTGTTGCCCACCAGGATGGCGGTCTCCAGGCCGGTGCCGCAGGCCTGCTGGACATCGTAGGCGGGCGTGTCGGGGGAGAGCGTCGTCGAGAGCAGCGACTCGCGCGTGAGATTGAAGTCGCGCGAATGCTTCAGTACCGCGCCTGCCGCGGCCTCGCCGAGGCGCTCGCCGGCGATGCCGGTGCGGTCGACCAGCCCCTGCATGGCGGTGGTCAGCATGTCCTTGTTCGAACGCTTGGCGTAGGCCGTGTTGGAGCGGCAGAACGGGATGCGGTTGCTGCCGAGCACGGCGACGCGTCGGATCTCAGTCATGGGACTCTGGCGGATTGATGTGTGGGCGCGAGTCTACCGCGCTGCAACATTCCGCGTCGCCGACAAATTTTTTCCCGCCGGGCTCTTGAAAGTGTCCGCGCGCCCCCCAAGATTGGCAGCCATCACGGGGGAGTGCTAACAAACTTGCTGGCGCGATCCCACTGTGAGCGCTCGTAGAAAACAGGGATTTACTTGGTATATCAAGGAGATTGAAATGAAGCTGCGTCCTTTGCATGACCGCGTTGTGGTGAAGCGCCTCGAGGAAGAGCGCACCACCCCGGGTGGCATTGTCATCCCCGACTCCGCCGCCGAGAAGCCGATCAAGGGGGAAGTCGTCGCCGTGGGACCGGGCAAGCGCTCGGACGACGGCACTGTTCACGCTCCCGACGTCAAGGTCGGCGACAAGGTGCTCTTCGGCAAGTACTCGGGCACGGAAGTCAAGCACGAAGGCGACGAGCTGGTCGTGATGCGCGAGGACGACATCATGGCCGTCCTCGAGGGCTGATCTCCCGCTTACTTACCTGAAACCGAACACAATCAAGAGGTAATGCAATGTCTGCCAAGGAAGTGAAGTTTGCCGACGACGCACGCAACCGCATGGCCGAGGGCGTCAACGTTCTCGCCAATGCCGTGCGCGTCACCCTGGGCCCCAAGGGCCGCAACGTGGTCCTCGACAAGTCCTTCGGTGCCCCCACCGTCACCAAGGACGGCGTCTCGGTCGCCAAGGAAATCGAACTGAAGGACAAGTTCGAGAACATGGGCGCGCAGCTGGTCAAGGAAGTCGCCAGCAAGACCAGCGACGAGGCCGGTGACGGCACCACCACCGCCACCGTGCTGTCCCAGGCCATCTTCAACGAGGGTCTGAAGTCGGTCGCCGCCGGCGTCGACCCGATGGACATCAAGCGCGGCATCGACAAGGCCGTCGAGGCCCTGACCGGCGAGATCAAGAAGCTCTCCACGCCGTGCCGTGACCGCAAGGCCATCGCGCAGGTCGGCACCGTGTCCGCCAACAGCGATCAGGCCGTCGGCGAGATCATCGCCGAGGCCATGGACAAGGTCGGCAAGGAAGGCGTGATCACCGTCGAGGAAGGCTCGGGCCTGGAGAACGAGCTCGAGGTGGTCGAGGGCATGCAGTTCGACCGCGGCTACCTGTCGCCGTACTTCATCACCAACACCCAGTCGCAGCAGGTCGAGCACGACAACCCCTACATCCTCATCACCGAGAAGAAGATCAGCAACATCCGCGATCTGCTGCCGGTGCTCGAGAATGTCGCCAAGCAGAGCCGCCCGCTGATCATCGTCTCAGAGGATGTCGAGGGCGAGGCGCTGGCCACCCTGGTGGTCAACAACATGCGCGGCATCATCAAGGTCGCCGCCGTGAAGGCGCCGGGCTTCGGCGACCGTCGCAAGGAAATGCTCAAGGACATCGCCATCCTCACCGACGGCACCGTCATCTCCGACGACGTCGGCATGTCGCTCGAGAAGGTCACCCTGGACGATCTCGGCACCGCCAAGAAGGTGCAGATCAACAAGGAAGACACCACCATCATCGACGGCTCGGGCAAGGCCGACGCCATCGAGGCCCGTGTCAAGGAACTCCGTGCCCAGCGCGAGGATTCCAGCTCCGACTACGACCGCGAGAAGCTTGACGAGCGTATCGCCAAGCTCTCCGGCGGCGTTGCCGTGATCAAGGTCGGCGCGGCCACCGAGGTCGAGATGAAGGAGAAGAAGGCGCGCGTCGAGGACGCCCTCCACGCCACCCGTGCGGCGGTCGAGGAAGGCATCGTGCCCGGCGGCGGCGTCGCGCTGGTGCGCGCCTCCAAGGTGCTCGACGGCCTCAAGGGTGCCACCGAGGATCAGTCCGTCGGCATCAGCATCCTCAAGCGTGCCGTGCAGGAGCCGCTGCGCCTGATCGTGGGCAATGCGGGCGACGAGCCGGCGGTGGTGATGAACGCGGTCCTCGCCAACGACGGTGCCTACGGCTACAACGCCGCCACCGGCGAGTACGGCGACATGCTCGAGATGGGCATCATCGACCCGGCCAAGGTCACCCGCCTGGCGCTGCAGAACGCGGCCTCGGTGTCGTCGCTGCTGCTGACCACCGAAGCCATGATCGCCGATGCGCCGAAGCAGGAAGGCGGCGGCGGTGGCGGTGCCGACATGGGCGACATGGGCGGCATGGGCGGCATGATGTAAGTCCGATCCGTCCGGATCACCGCGGTATCAACGGGCCCGCCTTGCGCGGGCCCGTTTTCGTTCGGGCACGGCTGATCCATCCGGGCGGGGGACTGACAGCAGGGCGTGCTGATGCAGGGGACATGCAGGGGACAGTGTATTTGTTTCGTGCGGAGTGGCGGGCGCTGGAGGTGCGCAGCGAGGAGGCCGCTCCGGGGCAGGACGCACGGATCCGGCAGAAGTGAATATACTGTCCCCCTGTCTGCGCCGTCCCCTGATCCGCCCTTCTGATCCGCGTGTCCCGAACCCCGCGTCGGCGTACGGCGCGGTTCACGGCCCGCGCCGATCACGGTCGGCGCGGGCATCCGACACACGCGGCGGGGGCCGCCGCGTATCGCTATCCTTGCGCCCGATGTCGATACCCGAATCCAGCCCCCGCATCGCCGAAGCCGTCGATCGCCTGCAAGGCGCCGGCCTCGCGGATGCCGAAGCCGCGCGCCGCGTGCTGTTCGCCAGCAACTTCGTCCTGCACTGGGTGGAACGTGCCCCGGACGACTCGGTCGCTGCCTTCGCAGCCGTGTGCGGGCAGCCGCCGGACGCGGCTGCGCTGCGCGTCGAGCTCGAAGACATCGATCGCGACCATGCCGACGAAGACGCCTTCAAGGCCGCGATACGGCGCGTACGCAACCGCGAGCAGGCGCGCATCGCCTGGCGGGCGATCACCGCGGCCGACGATCTCGACGCTACCCTGTCCGCTTCCACGGGGCTGGCCGATGCCTGCATCACGGTGGCGCTGGCGCGCGCGCGCCGGGCGGTCGCGCAGCGCTTCGGTGTGCCGCGCGACGCCGACGGTGCCGAAGTGCCGTGCATCGTGCTGGGCATGGGCAAGCTCGGCGGCGGTGAGCTGAACTTCTCGTCCGACGTCGATCTGATGCTCTTCTTCGGCGCCCCCGGCGAATGCGATGGCGCCAAGGCGCGGGCCAACGACGAGTACTTCGCGCAGGTCGTGCGCCTGCTCACCGCCTATCTCGCCGAATCCACCGCCGAGGGCTTCGTCTACCGTGTCGACTGGGCGCTGCGCCCGTTCGGGCTGTCCGGCCCGGCCGCCATGCACTTCGCGGCGGCCGAGGACTACTACCAGACCCATGGCCGCGAGTGGGAGCGCTACGCGATGATCAAGGCGCGCATGGTGGCGGGGGACCACGAACCCGGCGCGCGCTTCATGCGCATCCTGCAGCCCTTCGTCTATCGGCGCTATCTCGACTACACCGCCATCGAGTCGCTGCGCGAGCTCAAGGGCCGCATCGCCGAGGATCTGGCGCGGCGGCGGCAGAGCGACAACATCAAGCTCGGGCGCGGCGGCATCCGGGATCTCGAGTTCGTCGTGCAGGCCTTCCAGCTCATCCGCGGCGGTCACGAGGAAGCGCTGCGCAACCGGTCGCTGCGTGCCACTCTGGCCGCTCTGGGGCGCGGCGGCCACATGCCGCCTGAGCAGTGCGAGGCGCTGGATGCCGCGTACGCGCTGCTGCGTCGTGTCGAGAACGCGCTGCAGATGCGCCAGGATGGCCAGACCCACAGCCTGCCCGACGACGCGGACGAGCGGGCCGCCGTGGCGGCGGCACTCGAGCGCGACTGGGACGCGCTCCGCGCGCGCCTCGACGAAGCGCGCGAGACGGTCGCCTCCGCCTTCGATGCCCTCTTCGCCGAACCCGAAGCAGCGCCCTCCGGACGCGATGATGGCGCCGGCATCCTGGGGCTCTGGCAGGGCAGCGTGACGCCCGACGATGCCGTCGCCGCGCTGGTGTCCGACGACTACGGCGAGGATGACGCACGCAAGGCGGTCGAGACCGTCGACCGGCTGCGCCGCAGCCGCCTGGTGAGCGACATGCGCGAGCTGTCGCAGAGCCGCCTGGGCGATCTGCTCGACCAGCTGTTCCGCGAGGCGAAGGCGCTCGACGCGCCCGGCAAGGCGCTGTCGCGTGCGCTGGAAGTGGTCGAGCGGCTGGCCGGCCGCGGCACCTATGTCAGCCTGCTGCGCGAGTCCGAGATCGCGCGCGAGCAGTTGCTGCGGCTGTGCATGGCCAGCCCGTGGATCGCGCATCTGCTGGCGCAGCAGCCCATGCTGCTCGATCAGCTGCTCGACAGCCGGGCGCTGTACGAGCCGCCCGATCGCGATGCCATGGCCGCCGAGCTCCGGCGCCGTCTCGACGAGATGCCGGAGGCCGACATCGAGGCGCGCATGAACCTGCTGCGGCGCTACCGCCAGGAGATCGTGCTGCGCGTCGCGGCCGCCGACCGTCTGGCCGGCCTGCCGCTGCCCAAGGTCAGCGACCGCCTGACCTGGCTCGCCGAAGTCATCGTCGAGGTCACCATCGACGAAGTGCGCCGCGAGATGCGGGCCGAATACGGTGCGCCGCTGCGCGGCGACGATTCCGAGGCCGGATTCGCGGTCATCGGCTACGGCAAGCTCGGCGGCATCGAGATGGGCTACGGCTCCGACCTCGATGTGGTGTTTCTGCACGACTGCGACGATCAGGGGGCCGAGACCCAGGGCGGCCGCCGCAGCGTCGCGGCGGCGGTGTGGTTCTCGCGCTTCGCTCAGCGGCTTGTGCACTGGTTATCGACCCAGACCGCCGCCGGCCGTGTCTACGAGGTCGATCTCCAGCTCCGGCCGAGCGGCAGTGCGGGGCTGCTGGTCACCAGCTTCGAGGCCTTCGCGCAGTACCAGCGCCAGAAGGCGTGGACCTGGGAGCATCAGGCGCTGGTGCGCGCGCGTCACGTCTGCGGCACGCCGGCCATCGGCGAAGCCTTCGAGACCCTGCGCCGCGAGCTGCTGTGCATCGAGCGCGATGCCGCCGCACTGGCGACCGAGATCGTCGCCATGCGCGACCGCATGCGCAAGCATCTCGATACCAGCAACAGCGAGCGCTGGGACGTCAAGCAGGGACCCGGCGGGCTCGCCGATCTGGAGTTCGCGACCCAGTTCCTGGTCATGTGCCACGCCCACGGCCATCCGGCGCTGGTCGACTGGCCGGATCAGTGGCGCCAGACCGACGCCCTCGCCGAAGCCGGGCTGCTGGCATCCGACGAGGCCGAGGCCGCGGTGGCCGCCTATCGCGAGCTGCGGGCGCTGGTGCACGAGCGCGCGCTCGACGAGGCCGACGGCACCGCTCCGGTCGATGCGGCGGCGTCGGCGCGCGCGGTGGTGGGGCGACTGTGGCAGCGCTGCGAGGATGCAGCCGGCGACGCCGCATCATCGTAAAATGCCCGCCTTTGCCCAACCGGAATTCTGACGTGACGACATTCGCCGATCGCGATGGCTTCATCTGGTACGACGGCGAGATGGTGCCCTGGCGCGAGGCCACCACTCACGTCCTGACCTACTCGCTGCACTACGGCGTCGGCTGCTTCGAGGGTGTGCGCGCCTACAAGACGCCCAAGGGCAGCGCCATCTTCCGCCTGCACGATCACACGCGGCGGCTGTTCAACAGCGCCAAGATCCTGGGCATGCCCATGCCCTTCACGCCCGACGAGCTCAACGCCGCGCAGAAGGAAGTGCTGCGCGCGAACAATCTCGACGAGGCCTATCTGCGACCGATGGTGTTCTACGGCTCCGAGGGCATGGGCCTGCGGGCCGACAACCTCAAGGTGCACATCATCATCGCGGCCTGGCCCTGGGGCAGCTACCTGGGCGCCGAGAACCTCGAGCGCGGCATCCGCGTGCGCACCAGCTCCTTCACGCGCCACCACGTCAATGCCGCCATGTGCCGCGCCAAGGCCAACGGCTACTACATCAACTCGATGATGGCGCTGGGCGAGGCCACGCGCGACGGCTACGACGAAGCCCTCATGCTCGACACCCAGGGCCATGTCGCCGAGGGCAGCGCCGAGAACCTCTTCGTGGTGCGCGACGGCGAGCTGTCCACGCCGGACCTCAATTCCTGCCTCGACGGCATCACCCGCCGCACCCTCATCACGCTGGCCGAGGAAGCGGGGTACACCGTCCGCGAGCGCCGCATCACGCGCGATGAGGTCTACATCGCCGACGAGGCCTTCTTCACCGGCACCGCCGCCGAGGTCACCCCGATCCGCGAGGTCGACAACCGCGCCATCGGCGACGGCAGGCGGGGCCCGATCACCGAGGAGCTGCAGCGCACCTACCTCGATGTGGTCAAGGGCGGCGGCGCCCAGCACGAGCACTGGCGCGCCTACCTGGACTGACGGCGCGCGGGGACGCGCCCGCTGTCAGTTCGCGGCGCGCGCCCGCGCCACTGCCGCGCGCACCTGCGCCGGCGCGGTGCCGCCGGCGTGGTCGCGCGCGGCCACCGAGCCCTCGACGCGCAGGACATCGAAGACGTCGTCCTCGATCTCGGCCGAGAAGGCCTGCAGCGCATCCAGCGGCATGGCGGCGAGCTCGCGGCCCTCGTCCAGAGCCTGGGCAACGACGCCGCCGACGACGTGGTGGGCGTCGCGGAAGGCCATGCCCTTGCGCACCAGGTAGTCGGCCAGATCCGTGGCGGTGGAGTACCCCTCGACGGCCGCCCTGCGGCAGGTCTCGCGATTGACGGCGAGCGCCGGGATCAGGTCGGCGTAGAGGCCGACGCACGCAGCCACGGTGTCGTGGGCGTCGAACAGCGGCTCCTTGTCCTCCTGGTTGTCGCGGTTGTAGGCCAGCGGCTGACCCTTCATGAGCATCAGCAGGCTCATCAGGTCGCCGGTGACGCGCGCGGTCTTGCCGCGCACCAGCTCGGGCACGTCGGGGTTCTTCTTCTGCGGCATGATCGAGCTGCCGGTGCAGAAGCGGTCTGGGAGCTGCACGAAGCCGAACATCGGCGTGCTCCACAGGATCAGCTCCTCGCTCCAGCGCGACAGGTGCACCATCAGGAGACCGGCGGCGTGCACGAACTCGATGGCGAAGTCGCGATCCGAGACCGCGTCCAGCGAGTTGGCGGTGATGCCGTCGAAGCCGAGGTCGGCGGCCACCGATTCGCGATCGATGGGGTAGACCGTGCCGGCCAGCGCCGCCGAGCCCAGCGGGCAGATGTTGGCGCGTTTGCGCGCATCCATCAGTCGGGCGCGGTCGCGCAGGATCTGCTCGCGCCAGGCCAGCATGTGATGGCCGAAGCTGACCGGCTGCGCCACCTGCAGGTGCGTGAAGCCGGGCATGATGGTGTCGGCCTCGGCTTCGGCGAGGTCGACCAGCGCCGTGCTCAGCCGGTCGATGTCGGTCACCAGCGCGTCGATGGCGTCGCGCACGTAGAGGCGGACGTCGGTGGCGATCTGGTCGTTGCGCGAGCGGCCGGTGTGCAGGCGCTTGCCGGCCTCGCCGATGCGCTCGGTGAGGGCGCTCTCGATGTTCATGTGCACGTCCTCGAGCGCGGTGTCCCAGACGAAATCGCCGGCGGCGATATCGCTGGCGATGGTGTCCAGGCCCTCGCAGATCGCGGTGACATCCGCACCCGATAGCACGCCGACGCGGCCCAGCATGCGCGCATGGGCCTTCGATCCGGCAATATCCTGTCTCCACAGGCGCGCATCGAAGCTCACCGACTCGCTGAAGGCTTCGACGGCCTCGGAGGTCGATTCGGAGAAGCGGCCGCCCCAGAGCTTGGCGTTGGACATGGTGCAGATCGATCCGGAAAACGTGGCGCGTAGTATAGGCAGGCACCATCCACTGGAGCCGTCGGCGTGACCGTGGTCGCCGTGCCCGAGCCGGAAACGGCGATGCCCCTGCCGGACTTCTGCCGCTTCCGGCGGCTGCTCGCGCTGGTGGCGGTGGTCGAGGTCATGGCGCTGATGTTCGCGCTCATCGTGCCGTCGGAGACGCCGCAGCTGCTGGCGGCGCGCATCGTGCTGACCTCCGCCTACCTGCAGATCATCAGCCTGCTGTGCGCGGCGGGCCTGTGCGCGCTGCGCCGCTTGCTCGCGGGACGTCCGCGGTCGCCGGTGTTCCTGATCGCGTGGCTGCTGATCGTCGCGGTGGCAGGGGTGGTGAGCCTGGCCGGCTACGCTGCATCGCGCGAGTTCCTCGATCCGGGCGTGCTGTCGGGCGAGTCGCGCGCCTGGTTCGTGCTGCGCAACGCTGCGGTGGCGGCGCTGGCCGGTTTCCTGCTGCTGCGCTATTTCGCGGCCCGCGCGCAGTGGGAGGATCACATCCGTACCGAGAGCGAGGCGCGCTACCAGTCGCTGTCGGCACGCATCCGGCCGCACTTCCTGTTCAACTGCCTCAACAGCATCGCGGCGCTCATCGCCATCAAGCCGGCCGCTGCGGAAACCATGGTCGAGGACCTCTCGGACCTGTTCCGCGCCAGCCTCGCCAAGGGCGATCCGCAGATCACCATGGCCGAGGAGCTCGATCTGGTGCGCAAGTTCGCGCGCATCGAGCAGACCCGGCTGGGCGCGCGTCTCGGCATCGACTGGGATCTGCCCGAAGCGGTGATGCCGATGTCGATCCCGCGTCTCACCATCCAGCCGCTGGTGGAGAATGCCGTGCATCACGGCGCCGCGCGCACCAGGGGGCCGGTTACCATTGTGGTCCGCGCCAAGCTCGAGGGGGACCTGCTGGTGGTGGAGGTGATCAATCCGACGCCTCCGGAGGACGCGGAGACGCACAGCAGCGGCTCGCAGACCGCGATCGCCAACATTGCCCAGCGGGTGCGCCTGCTATACGGTGCTGAGGCATCATTGGATCTGCGTCGCGAGGAGGGGAGTTTCTGTGCGCGCCTTCAGTTGCCGGCACGACCGCTGAACGCAGACGGTTCATAGATAAGCGAATATCGAAATGCGAGTCATCATCGTTGACGACGAACCCCTGGCGCGCGAGCGCCTGCGCCGCCTGGTGGCGGAGTTTCCCGGCTACGAGGTCGTGGGCGAGGCGAGTGATGGCGAGACCGCGCTCGACGTCATCGACGACGAGCAGCCGGACATCGTCTTTCTCGACATCCGCATGGGGGGCATGGACGGCCTGCAGGTCGCCCGTCAGCTCGCGGAACTGGATCTGCCGCCGGCGGTGATCTTCACCACCGCCTACGCCGAGCACGCGCTGTCGGCCTTCGATGCCGCCGCCGCCGGCTATCTGCTCAAGCCGATCCGCAAGGAGAAGCTGCGCGACATCCTGCTGCGCGTGCGCCGGCCCAGCCGGGCGCATCAGGCGGGGCCGGCCGAGGCCGCCGGCGACGCGCCCAAGCGCGAGTTCGTGCTCGCCACCACGCGCGACGGCCTGATCCGCATCCCGTGGTCCGACGTGGTCTATTTCCTCGCCGACCAGAAGTACACCACCGTGCATCACCTGCACGGCGAGGTCCTCATCGAGGAGTCGCTGAAGATGCTTGAGCAGGACTTCTCGCCCTGGTTCATCCGCGTGCACCGCAAGGCGCTGGTGGCCACCCGCTTCATCCAGAGCCTCGAGCGCGGCAAGGGTGACGAGGAGCAGCACTGGTTGCGCGTGCGTCACGCCAGCCAGCTCATTCCGGTGTCGCGCCGGCGCCTTCCCGAGGTGCGCCGCTTCATCCAGGACAGCTCCAGCGGCGAATGACGGCCGCCGGTACCGGCGCGGGCGTGTTGCGCATCGCCACGCGGCGCTCGCCGCTGGCGATGTGGCAGGCCGAGCACGTGGCGGAGCGCCTGCGCACGGCGCATCCGGCGCTCGGCGTCGAGCTGCTGCCCATGACCACGCAGGGGGATCGCGAGCTGTCGCGCTCGCTCGCCACCAGCGGCGGCAAGGGGCTGTTCGTCAAGGAGCTCGAGCTCGCCATGCTCGAAGGGCGCGCCGATATCGCGGTCCACTCCATGAAGGATGTGCCGGCCCAGCTGCCGGATGGTCTCGCCCTGACCGCGATCCTGGCGGCCGAGAACCCGCGCGACGCCTTCGTCAGCAACCGGCACGACGGCCTCGACGCGCTTCCCCGGGGGGCGCGCGTGGGTACCGCCAGCCTGCGCCGGCAGTCGCAGCTCAAGGCCCTGCGGCCGGATCTCGTGATCGAGGTGCTGCGCGGCAACGTCAATACCCGGCTGAAGCGGCTCGACGACGGCGATTTCGATGCCATCCTGCTGGCCTGCGCGGGCCTCGAACGGCTGGGCTTCCACGACCGCATCCGCGAGGCGCTCGATCCGGCGACCTTCGTGCCCGCCTGCGCGCAGGGCATCATCGGCATCGAGTCGCGCGACGACGAAGCGCTGCGCGCGCGCCTGGCGCCCCTGCACGACAGTCCCACCGCCATCCGCCTGGCGGCCGAGCGCGCCTTCTCGGCGCGTCTGGGCGGCGCCTGCACGGTGCCCGTGGCCGGCCACGCGCGACTGGACGGCGATCGCATTCATCTGGACGGACTGGTGGCCAGTCCGGACGGCCTCAGCCTGGTGCGCGATCAGTGCACGGCGAGCGCCGCCGACGCCGCCGACTGCGGACACGGACTGGCCGAGACACTGCTTGAGCGGGGGGCGCGCGCCATCCTCGCCGACATGGGGATCGAGGCATGAAGACCCTGCTCATCACGCGCCCCCACGATCACGCCGGGCCGCTCGCCGAGTCGGCCGAGCAGGCGGGCTGGCGGGCCATCTGCCTGCCGCTGTTCGCGATCACCGACATCGGAAGCGATGCCGAGCGGCGGCTGCGTCTCGACGCCGTTGCCGATGCCGACTGGTGGATCTTCACCAGCGCCAACGCGGTTGCCGCCGCGCGGCGCGCGGGTCCCGACCGCTGGGCGCGCACGGCCGCCATCGGCGCAGCCACCGCCACCGCCCTGGAGAGCGCCGGCTTTCCGCCGGAAGCGATGCCGGAGCAGTCCTATTCCACCGAAGCCCTGCTGGCGCTGCCGCAGTTCGAGACCGTCGAGGGTCAGCGCATCGTCATCGTCGGCAACGAGGCGGCGCGCCCGACGCTGGCGCAGCGACTGGCCGAGGGCGGAGCGCAGGTCGACAGCCTGCCGGTGTACCGGCTCGATCCCATCGAGCACGACGCTGGCGGGGTGGCCGCCGCGGTGCGCGATGCCGGCGTCACGGTACTGACCAGCGCGTCCGCCGCCGATCGCCTGTGGCAACTCAGTGACGCCGCGACCCGTCGCCGTCTGGCCGACATGCCGCTGGTCGTGCCCAGCCGGCGCGTCGCCGATCATTGCACGCGGCGTGGCCTGCACGGGCCGCATGCCGTCGCGCAGCCCATGTCCAACGCCGCGCTTCTGGCGGCTGCCGATACACTACCGGTCATGCACAAGCCCGAAAACGAGAACGAGGCGCCGGCAGCCGCGAGCGCCGCACCGCCCGAACCCGCTCCGGAGCCGGAAGGCGGTGCCGCGAGCCCCGCCGCAGCGCCCGACGCACCGGCGCCCGAACCGGCGCCGCCGGAAGCCGGAGCGCCCGCACCGGACAACGCTGCCGAACCCGTCGACGGCGGCAGTGGCGCGCCGCCGGCCGCACCGCCTGCACCGCCTGCACCGCCCGCACCGCCCGCCGGGCGACGGCGCGGCGGCGGCGTGACGATCGCCATTCTCGTGCTGCTCTGGCTATTGCTGGCGGCAGCCTTCGCCGGAGCGTCGTGGTGGGGCTGGCAGCGCCTGCAGGCCTTGGAGGCTGGGCAGGAGGACCGTCTGGCGTCGCTTGCCGACCGTGTCGAGGGGCAGCAGTCGCGGGTCGACGGCGCGCGATCCGATGCCCGGGCGGCGGCCAGTGCCGCCGCCTCCGCCGATCGCGCCGTCAGGGACCTCTCGGGCCGCGTCGACACGCAGGGCGAGCGCATGGCCGAGATCGCGCGCATGGTCGACGCCGGCCGCGCGCGCGCCCACATCGTGGCGGCGGAGCAGCTGATGCTCACCGCGAACGAGCATCTTCAGCTGGGGCTCGACGTCGACGCCGCCCTCGAGGGGCTGGCGCTCGCCGACGAACGCCTTGCGGCGCTCGACGATCCGCGCTTCTTCGCCGTGCGCGAGAAGCTGGCCGAGGAGATGGCCGCCCTGCGCGGCGTCGAGCGGCCCGACCGGACCGCGATGGCGCTCAAGCTGTCGAGCCTGATCGCCCGTGCCGACAAGCTGCGCCTGCGCGGCGGCGTCCCCGATGCGAGCGCGCCCGAGCTGCCGGAGCATTCGCAGGATGCCGACCGGCTGCCGGCGTGGCAGCGCGCCGTGGCAAGCGTTCGCGAGGCGCTTTCCAGTGTCTTCGTGGTGCGGCGCACCGATGTGCCGGTGAAGCCGCTGATGGCGCCCGAGCAGGACGGACTGGTGCGCAGCGTCCTGCTGCTGCGGCTGGAATCCGCTCGCGGGGCCCTGCTGGCCGGCGAGCAGGCGACCTTCGATGCCGCGCTCGACGGCGCCGTTCAGTGGCTGCAGGCACAGTACGCCGATGGTGACCCCGGCGTGGATGCCGCGATCGCCACGCTGCGCGAGCTGCGCGGCACCACGCTGTCACCGGCGCTGCCCGATGTCGGTGGCAGCCTGTCGCGGCTGCGCCGCGTGGCCGACGCGCTCGGCGGAGACGCGGGCTGATGCGTGCCCTGCTGCTGCTGATCCTGCTGTTCGCGGTCGGTGCTGCCTCCGCCTACTACCTGCGCGACGACAACGGCTATGTGCTGGTCAGCTGGGGCCACTGGATGGTGGAGACCTCGGTGGTCGGCATGCTCGCCGGTCTGGTCGCCCTGCTGGTGGTGGCGCTGGTCGTCGTGCGCGCGCTCTCTGCCGGGTTCCAGCTGCCCGGGACAGTGCGCGAAGGGCTGGCGCGGCGCCGCGCCGCGCGCCGGCATCGCGCCCTGGTGCGCGGCACGCTCCTGTGGCTCGCCGGCCGCGCCGAGCGCGCGGAGACCACGCTCGAGAAGGAGCTCCCGGACGATGCCGCCGAGGCCGCGTGCCACCATCTGCTCGCCGCGCGCGCTGCCGAGGCGCAGGGGCAGGGCACCCGGAGCGAGCACTATCTGGAGCGGGCCGCGCTCGCCGACGACGCAGTGGTCGGCGAAGCCGTGACCCTGATGCGGGCCGACCAGGCCATCGCCGGGGACGATCTGGAAGGCGCCCGCGCGGCGCTCGAATCGCTGCGCGAGCGCAATCCGTCGCATCCCCGCGTCTATCCGGTGCTGGCGGGCGTGCTGGTCGCGCAGCAGCGCTGGCGCGATGCCTTCGACCTGCTGTGCACCGCCGAAAAGGCGCGCGGATGGTCGGAAGGGCAGTGGCGCGAGATCACCGCCCGCGCGCTGGCCGGCGCGCTCGGCGAATGCCTGCGCATCGAGGAGGCCCGGCAGCTTTGGTCGCGCGTGCCGGCGGTGCTGCAGAAGGACGCCGACTGCGAAGGTCACTACGCCGACGCGCTGCTGCGCCTGAACGACGAGAAGGGCCTGATGGCCGTGATCCACAAGGCGCTGGAGCGGCGCTGGGCGCCGGACATGGTGCGGCGCTTCCTGCGCGCCGAGCCGCCGGACAATGTCGCGGCGCTGGCCAGTGTCGAGCAGTGGCTGCAGCGTCACGGCGAACAGCCCGAGCTGCTGCTCGCCGCCGCGCACACCTGTCGCCGCAACCGCCTCTGGGGCAAGGCACGCAGCTATCTCGACGCGCTGCTGGCGCAGGCGCCGAGCGCCGAGGCGCACTACGAGTACGGCCAGCTCTGCGGCGCCACCCAGCAGCCCGAGGAAGCGCGCCAGCACTTCGAGGCCGGCCTCAAGCTGGCCCTCGCGGAGTAGCCCGCACGGGCCCAAGCGCGCGACTGCCGGCGATCGCCGGCCTTCGTCGCCCCGCCCGCGTCGCGCCCCTCGGCGTGCCGGGGCTTCAACGATTCGGCGGAGACCGCCGCGGGTCGACCCCGGTTCGGCCCGGGCTCAGGCGGCGTGTGCCGCGGAGCCGGTCTTCCGCCAGGAGTAGACGCGCATGGGCGGCACGTTGCGCGGCTCGAAGCGGCGCCGCGGCGCCCCCAGGATCGGGCGCGCGATCTCGGCCACCCGGTCGCGGAATTGATAGGCCACGAACCGTCCGCCCGGGGCGAGGGCGGCCCATACGCCGTTGATGACGGCTTCCCCGGTTTCCTGCGGCATGGTCGAGAACGGAATGCCCGAGACCACCGCATCGGGCGCCGGCAGCGCATGGCGCGCGAGGATGGCGGCGAGGTCGACCGCGCTGCCGCAGTGCGCGATGAGACGGGGATCGTCGTTGGTGTCGAGCACGTCGACGAAGTCCGGGGCGATGTCGATGGCGAGCAGCCGTGCGTCGTCACGCATCGCGCCCAGCAGGGCCCGGGTGGTACCGCCGGTGCCCGGGCCGAGCTCGACCACCAGGCGGGCATTGGCCAGCTCGCAGGCATCCACGAT
This sequence comes from Algiphilus sp., assembly GCF_023145115.1. NCBI lineage: Bacteria > Pseudomonadati > Pseudomonadota > Gammaproteobacteria > Nevskiales > Algiphilaceae > Algiphilus > Algiphilus sp. The sequence goes on along the minus strand of NZ_JAGLEJ010000028.1, from coordinate 3,699 downwards.
GCGGCGTTCCAGGAAGCGCGAACTCGGGATCACGGAGCCCACGACTTCGGGTTGGCGCAGGAACCCGCGGAAGAACGCGAGTCCGTGGCGCTCGCGATGGCCGTTCGGGGACTTCGGCATGCTCAGCCCCGCTGCGGCATGGTGAAGCGGCGCCTGAGTGCCGCCAGCGCCACGCCGACGAGAAACAGACCCAGCCCTTCGTCGCCGCCGCCGCTGTCACCGCCGCCGTCGTTGCCGCCGCCGCCCGTCATGCCGCCGCCGGGCGCCGCGGCCTGGTCCGACGCCGTCACGCTGCGTGCGCCGCTGCCGGCGGGGTCGAGGAAGGCGCGCAGCGGCGTGCCGAGCTCGCCGCCGCGCGTGAACGCGACATCGAGACGGCCGTAGAAGTCGGGGCCCAGCGTGTCGGGCGTGCTGCCGATGCCCAGGAAGCCGGAGTTGCCGCAGGCCGAGCTGCCGCCGGAAAGCACGCCGATGAGTCGCTCCTCGGGCGACCACAGGGCGGAGCCGGAGCTGCCCGGCTCGGTCACGCCGTCGTTCCACTCGACGCGCCAGGATTCGACGGTCTGATCCCGGGAGCCGATCAGGCTGCCGTCGGTGATGGTGACCGTCTGCCGCGCCACCGGATCGGTGAACACGCTGATCTTCTTGAGATCGCCAGCGGGGTGGTGGACGCCGACGCCGCTGTCGGCGCCGCTGCCGCTGGCGTCCCATCCGCCGTAGATGGCGCCGAACGACGCCGGCGGGGCCTGCGACAGGCGTATCAGGGCGGTATCCGACAGGCGGTCGCGGTACAGCAGGCGCTCGCCGGCCAGCACCTCGTTGGTCGCGAAGCCGGTGTCGGCGTTGCACTGGCGGCTCTGGAAGTTGAAGACGGCCGCGACCGAGTCGGCGGTGAATCCGTCGTCCTCGCTGCTGCGGATGCCGCAGTGATCGGCCGTGAGCACGAGCGGGTCGCGGTCCCGGAGCGTGTTGTTGATCAGCGTGCCGTTGCACACCAGCTGGTTGCCGATCACCAGCAGCACGGTGGCGCGGATGGCGCGGTCCCAGTCGTCGCCCAGCGGGCAGGCGACATTGTTGTGGCAGCCCCCGGCATCGCCGACGTCCTTGGTGGTGGCGCCGTCGAGCGGGTGCACGCCGTAGTGGAGCTCGGCGTCGCCGATGCGCAGCGCCGATATCATGGAGGACGGTGCCTCGAAGCGCAGGCGTGCGGTGCCGCCGTGCACCAGCGGGATCCAGAGGCGCCCGTCCGGGCCGACGTCCGTCCGCGTGTACGGCCCGCGAGTGCGCGCATCGCGCCCGGCCAGCGACACGGTGGCGTCATCGGGGAGCATCAGGCCGTCGAGGCGCAGCCCGAGGTAATGGGCGTCGGGGGCGTCGATCCGCATCTCCCAGACCGCGCGGTCGCCGGTGACTTCCCATTCCGTCGCGCGCGGCGCGATCGCCAGCGGCACGGCGACGCCGCTGCGCAGCACCGGCTGCACGGCAAGGCCCGCCGGCTGCTCCGACTGCGCCGGCGTCTGCGGGGCGGGGATCTCGACCGTGACCGAGGGCAGCGCCGCCAGGGCCGGGCCCGCCGGCGCGATGGCCAGCAGCAGCGTGATCGCGCGGATACGGGAAAGTGCGGGGTGCTTCGTCTCGATCATTGTCGGGATCCTTCTCCGAGGACGTCCCGGCACTATGCCCGAGACGCCGGGCGCGCGCAGCCGGCCTTCGACGGTGGCGCTAGGGTTTCGTGGGCCAGGTCACATGCGCATCGTCGAAGCTGTCGTAGTGCAGGTGATCGGGGTCCAGACCGGCGGTCAGTGCGACCTGCTTGGTGGCCGTGACCATGGCGGGCGGTCCGCTGGCGTAGAGCGCGTGCCCGGACAGGTCCGGATAGGCCGCCGCCACCTGCTCGTGCACGAGCCCGCGTGCGCCGCCCCAGTCGGCACCGGCGTCGCTGCACACCGGCGTGTAGCGCAGTGCCGGGTGGCTGTCGATCCAGCGCTCGACCAGATCGTGCTGGTAGAGATCCTCTGGTCCGCGGACACCCCAGAACAGGTGCATCGGGCGCGGGTCGCCGCTCCGCAGCGCTTCCTCGATGATGGCCTTGATGGGCGCGAAGCCGGTGCCGCCGGCAACCAGCACGGCGGGGCGCGGATCGTCGTGCAGGTAGAACGCGCCCAGCGGGCCCTCGAAGCGCAGCATGGCGCGCTCGGGGAGCTCCTCGGCGACATGGCGCCCGAAGCGCCCGCCCGGTGTGACCTTGACGTGCAGCTCCAGTGTCGCGCCGTCCGGCGGTGCGGCGAGCGAGAAGCTGCGCCGGCCGCCATCGTCCAGCAGGAAGTCGATGTACTGTCCGGCGAGGAACGCGAAGGAGGCGTCGCCGCGCGGCAGCTTGAGCCAGACGCCCAGGACGTCCTCCGACAGCCAGCGGCGTTCGAGCAGCCGGCACGGCCAGATGTCGGGACTGATTCCTGCCGCGGCGGCCGGCGCCTGCCAGTCCAGATGGATGTCGGTGCGGGCTTCGCACTGGCAGAGCAGCACGTAACCGCGATCGCGCTCGGCCTCCGACAGCGCGCGCAGCGGCTGCCGGGCATGCACTTCGCCCGAGCGCAGCCGACAGCGGCACGCCGCGCAGCTGCCGCTCGCGCAGCCGTAGGGCAGGGGTACGCCGGCGGCGAGGCCGGCCTCGAGCAGGGTCTGATCGTCTGCGGCGGCGAAGCTCCGGCCGCTGTCACCCAAGTACACTTGATGGGTCATGGAATCGCGAATCTGGATTGTCGGCTGCGGCGATATCGGCCTGCGCATTGCGCAGCGCCTGCAGCGGGAAGGCGAGGAGCCTACCGGAGTGGTGCGGAGCCCTCAAAGTGCCGAGCGCCTGCGTGCGGCCGGCATCGCCGCCCACCGCTGCGATCTCGACCACGAGACACCACCCGCGAACGGGACCGTGCTGTGGCTCGCGCCGCCGCCGCGCGAGGGACGCACCGATCCGCGCATCGCACGCTTCGTCGCGGCCCGACCGTCGGTTGCGCGCATGATCTATCTCTCCACCTCGGGGGTCTACGGCGACTGCGACGGCGCCTGGATCGACGAGGACGCCCCCATGCGGCCGAAGACCGCACGCGCCGAGCGTCGGGTCGATGCCGAGCGCGTCCTCGCCGCATGGGCCGACGATGCCGGCATCGACCTGCGCGTGCTGCGCGTGCCCGGCATCTACGGGCCCGGACGGCTGCCCGAGGCAAGGTTGCGCGCCGGCACGCCGACGATCGCGCCCGCGCAGTCACCCTTCACCAACCGCATCCATGCCGACGATCTCGCTGCCGCCGCACTGGCCGTGCTGGCACGCGGGCGTGCCGGCAGGGCCTACAACATCGCCGACGGAAACCCCACCACCATGGCCGACTACTTTCAGCGCTGCGCCCGCCTGCTCGGATTGCCGGAGCCGCCCGCCCTGCCGCCGGAGGAGGCGCGTGCCGGCATGAGCGCGGCAATGTGGTCCTTCATGGAGGAGAGCAAGCGTCTGCGCGTCGATCGCCTGCGCGACGAGATCGGGTTCCGCTGGCAGTACCCGGATCTCGAATCCGGTCTGCGGAGCTGTCTGTGAGCGCGCGCATGCGGTGCCATAGACGTGCAGGCCCGTACGCATTGCTGGCGGCGCTGGTGATGGCCGCCGTGGCCGCCTGCGGCGGAGCCGGTGCGCCTCCCGTCGAGGCGCTG
>NZ_JAGLEJ010000027.1 GCF_023145115.1 Algiphilus sp. | reverse complement strand
GCCGGGTACATGCGGATGCGCAACGACGGCGATGCGGCGCTCACCCTCGACGGGCTTGCCAGCGATGCGCACGGCCGGGTCGAGGTACACGAGATGAAGCACGAGGGCGGCATGATGCGGATGCGCGAGATTCCCGCCCTGGCCATCGCGCCCGGCGAGAGCGTGTCGCTGGAGCCGCACGGCACGCATCTCATGCTGATGGCGCCGCAGCGCGACCTGGCCGCCGGCGAGGTGGTGACGCTCACCATCGGCTATCGCATCGACGGCGAGCGCTACCAGCGCGTGCTGGAGATCCCCGCCGAGGCGCGCTGATCGCTAGGCGCCGAGCGCGTCCGATCCGTTGAGCCGTTCCCCGCCCAGGCCGTGCAGCATGAGCGTGGCCAGCGCCTCGGACTGACGCACGGCATCGCCGTCGAGGTCGGTGCCGTCGGTCGTGCCGTTGTCGAGCAGCGCGTGCGCGGCGGCCTGCAGCGCGCCGACCATGGCGAGGGCGTGCGTGTCGCGATCGGTGCGCACCGGCCCGGCGGCATGGCGGTCGAGCAGGTCGGCGTAGCAGTGCACCAGGCGCGCCACGTGCTCGCGCCACATCGCCGGATCGACGAAGGGCGCCTCGTCGAGCGCGCGCATCGCCGCGGGACTGCCGACACAGAACTCGAGATAGGCGCGGAAGCTGTCGCGGAGACAGTCGGCGAGCTGCAGGTGACCGAAGCCGCGCAGCAGGCTGCGACGGAGCTGCCGGCTGACGTTCTCCACCGCCACCGCATAGCAGGCTTCCTTGGAGCCGAAGTAGATGTAGAACGTCCCCTGGCCGATGCCGGCGCGCGCCGTGATCGCGCTCACCGAGGCGGCGTGGAAGCCCTTGTCCCCGAACTCGGCGATGGCGGCGTCGAGCAGCCGCTGGCGCGTGGCCCGGCCGCGCGCGGTCGCGGGTGCGTACTGCTCCTTGGCGGTGGCGCTCGTTGCGGTATCGGAAGAGGGGGCAGCCATCGGTCCTCGCGGTCGTCATCGCGCTGCAACAAGCAGCTACGGAGGAGTGTCAGGCCGCAAGCCCCCTTGATGACAGCCAGGGGCCGACAAGCGTAGCGATCCGGCGGTCGAGCGCATCGATCTGCGGAGTCGCGAGTCGTGTGGCGGGCAGCACATCGATCGGATGCGGGGCACGATCGAACCACACGCCGCGCCGGCTGGCCGCCGCGGCATCATCCAGGGCCAGCCAGACAATGCTGTCGGCGCCCTGGTCCGCGTCGCGCAGGAAGGGCCGCATCACGCGCCGGAAGGCCGGGAGCGCGCTGCGTACGCCGGGCGTGTCCGCCCAGCCCGGGTGCACGGCGTGCAGGGCGAGATGCGGCCAGCTGCGCGCCCGGCGCGCGGTCAGCAGCGTCAGCGCGCGCTTGGCCCGTCCGTAGGCGACGGCGCCGTCGAAGCGACCGCGCTCGAAGTTCAGGTCGTCGAGCGCCAGCGGTGTCAGGTACATGCCGCCGCTGACGACGTTGATGATCCGACCGCCCGCCGTCATCGCCGGCGCCACCGCGTCCATCAGTATCACCGGCGACAGCAGATTGACCGCGAGCGTGCGCTCGAAGCCCTGGCCGGTCTCGGCGCGTTCGCCGAACAACGCGCCGGCATTGTTGATCAGCGCGTCGGGCGGGTCGGCGCGCAGCGCATCGGCGGCTCGCGCGGTGCTGTCGAGATCGAGGAGATCCGCTTCGACGACCGTGGCCCGGCAGCCGGCATCGATGCGCAATCGTCGCACCACGCGACGCAGGCGCTCGCCGTCGCGACCCACGATGGTGATGCGCGCGCCGTGCCGGGCCAGGGTCATGGCGGCGGCCTCGCCGAGACCGCCGGTGGCACCGGTGATGGCGACGTGACGGCCTTCCGCGCGCGCCACCAGCGGTGCGAGTCGGGCGGCGGCGAAGCCCTGGCGGGTGAAGCGGGCTGCACCGGGCAGCACCAGTCGGTCGGCGAGCCAGCCGGCGGTGCCCAGTCGCGGTGGTGGCGACATGCGCAGCGCGTGTTGCAAGCCGCGCGCCGCGCGGCGCAGCGCGAGCCGGATGCCGGGTTCGGCGATGCGCGCGCGCAGCGTGCCGTCGAGGCGGACTTCGGTGTCCCAGGCGAGGATGGCGCCGCGTCCCGCCTGCTCGGACTCGGCGCGCAGCGTCGCCACCAGTGTCACGCCCGGACCCTCGCCGCGGAGCGTGGCCGTGAAGGGCGGCGAGAAGCGCAGGATCTCGAAGTGCAACGCGACCCGGCGGAAGCCGATGCGCAGGCGCACCTCGAAGCGGGCGCCGGCGCCCAGGACTCCTTCGGTGATCTTGTCGGCGTACAGTGCCGCCGGAAGCCACTGCGGCAGGTTGCGCAGGTCCGCCGCGTACCAGAGGCACGCGCCCGCGCTGTGGCCGGCGCGGATGCGCGCCTCGTCCGTGATCATCGCGACCGGCCGCTGCCTCCGGTGACCGCGCGCAGCGCCCGCGTCCGGCTGCCGCGCGCCGGCGAGTGCGTCTTGAGGCGTGCGGTGGCGTCCTCGAGCGAGCGCGAGATGCGCGTCTGCGTGGCGATGCGCGCCAGCTTGGGCCAGGTTGCGCGTTCGCCCTCGCGGATGTAGGCGTCGATCTCGTCGGCCGTCGGGTTGGCCAGCATGCGTATCAACTGGCGGGGGGAATGCTTCGGGAATACCGTGACATCGCCCGAGTAGCGCTGGCGCACCACGCCGTAGGCCTGCGCCAGCACGGCGTTGCCCGCCGCGAAGTGCTTGCGGGTCACGCGCAGCGCGTTGCGGCCGCTGGTGGCAGCCAGCTCGCGGACCCAGGGAAGCAGGCCGTGGTCGTCGCGCTGCCGGTCGCGCAGGAAGGGCACGACATGCGGGTTGGTCTGGCTGACGATGTAGTGGTTGACGTTGTGCAGACGCGCCAGGCGGAGCATCGGAAGATCGGCGCTCAGCGTCCCGTCGACCCAGCGCTTCGACGGCATGTAGGGCACCACGTCACCGTCGAAGTCGCGCGCCTGCAGCATCACCGAGGGGAACACCCCGGGGATCGCACAGCTCGCCAGCGTGGCGCTGTTGATCATGACGTGCGGAGCGGTCAGATAGTTGAGCAGCCGGCCGTGCTGATTGGGCTCTGCCGGCGACACGGTGATGCCGAGCATGCGGCGGGTCGACTCGAAGGCCTGCTCGAAGGTGGCATCGCCGATGTTGCGCTGCAGGCAGGATTGCAGGGCGTCTCCTTCCATGACGCTGCCGCCGCGAAGCACGCCGCGCAGTGAGACGCGCTGGAAGGCATCGAGGTGGATGCCGTCGCGCGCGAAGATGTCGGGCAGCTGCTCGTCGGTGCGCACGCAGACCATCGACGCGATGATCGAGCCCGCCGAACTGCCCGACAGCACGCGCGGCAGCAGGCCGTTCTCGAACAGCGCCTTCACCACGCCGAGGTGGAACATGCCCAGCGAAGCGCCGCCCGATAGCATCAGCGCCGATCGGCCGAACACCGAGCCGGTGCGCTTGAAGAAGAGCACCTTCTCGGCCGGCGGGAAATCCGGGAAGTCGCCGGCGGAGATGTAGTCGATGCAGCGTGCGACCTCGTTGACGTACTGCTCGATGAGATGCTTGGTCCCGCATCGCGCGACGCCGTGCAGCGCCGGGTTGGCGATGTTGCCGATGTTGCCGTGCAGTCCCTCGTGCAGCGAGAAGGCGAGGTGCCGGACCTCGCCGGCGGAGCGCAGCGCGCGCATCTCGGCAAGGCGCTCCTTGATCAGCAGGTAGTCGTAGTCGTCCGACGCGTCGTCGGCGCGCCAGGCATCGAGGCCCTCGAGACGGTCGAGCTCCTCGGCGATCTCGTGCCAGCTGGCGTAGTCCTGTGCATGCTCCAGGTCGCGGAGCCGGGTCTTCAAGCGCTTGTCGGCCATGCGGGGCCTCGGGCGGAATTGCGATTCGCCCAGTGTAGCGCGCGACCGGCGGTGCCGGACCTCAGTTCGTCGGCGCGGGGATCTCGAGCATCAGGCCGGGGCGGATGCTGTCGGCATCCTCCAGCGCGTTGTGCGCGGTCAGCGTGGCGAGGCTGGTGCCGTGTCGGCGCGCGATGTCCCAGAGCGTCTCGCCGGGTGCGACGCGGTGCCGGAGCGGTCCGCCCCCGGTGGGCACCTCGAGGCGCATGCCGGGCCGCAGCAGATCGGCATCCGCGAGGCCGTTGGCAGCGGCGATCATGCGGCTGCTGGTGCCGTAGCGCTGCGCGATGCCCGAAAGGGTCTCGCCGCTCGCCACGATGTGCGTGGCGCGGCCACCCGTGGCCGGCACGCGCAGCGTCTGCCCCGCGCGCAGGTCGCGGGCGTCGGCAATGCCGTTGCTGCGCTGAAGGTGGGCCGTGGAGGTGCCGTAGCGTCGGGCGATGCCCGAGAGCGTCTCGCCGCTGCGCACGCGGTGCCGGCCGTCCGGCGCCCCCGACGACGAGGCGACCGCGGCGCCGCCGCCGATGCCGCCGGGCGCCGGGATGCGCAGATCCTGGCCGGCGCGCAGCCGGTGCACGCTGGCCAGCGCATTGAGATGCTGGAGGCGGCTGGCGGAGGTGCCGTAGCGCCGCGCGATGCCGGACAGCGTCTCGCCGCGGCCCACGCGATGGGTCAGGAAGGCGTCGCGCTGGCGCGCATGCAGCGCATCGTCGCCGAGGGCCAGGTACTGCTCGGCGAAGGATTCGCGGTGTCCCGGCGCGACGCGGATGTGATGATCCGGCGGTACCAGCAGGTCGCCGTCGCGGATCATGTCCGAGTAGGCCGGGTTGTGACTGGCGAAGGTTTCGATGTCCCAGCCGGACAGTGCCTGCAGCGTCGACCACGCCACGTAGTGCCGGGTCTGCACCTCGTCGAAGCGGGCCGGGACCTGGGGCGTGGGGGCATCGTCGAACCAGCGCTCGCGCTCGCGGTCGACGTCGAGCGCGGCCAGGAAGGACGCGTAGAAGTTGCGCGATGCGAAGCCGAAGCGCGGGTGGTCGTAGTCGCGGATGAGGTCGGGCAGCGAGTTGCCGCCGGTCTGCTCCAGCGCCCGCCGGATGCCGTGCCGGCCGAAGTTGTAGGCGGTGACCGCCAGCGGCCAGTTGCCGAGCGCCTCGTAGTCGTCGCGCAGATGGCGGGCGGCTCCGCGGGTGGCGGTCCACGGATCGCGGCGATCGTCGACGAGGTGGTCGAAGCGCATGTAGTGGCGCGCCGAGCTCGGAATGAACTGCCATACGCCGGCGGCGCCGACCTTGGAATAGGCCGTGGTGTCGAAGGACGACTCGACCAGCGGCAGTCGCGTGAGCGCGCGCGGCAGGTCGTGCTCGGCGAACACCGACTCCATGTACGGGAGATAGCGGCCGGCGCGCTCGAGCCCGCCGCGCGTGCGCTCGGCAACGCCCTGCTGCGCGCGGACGTTGCCCTGCACGCGGCCGAAGATGCCGGGCTCCGCGACGTTGGCGAAGAGATCGGCGATGGCGCGGGCATCGTCGCCCATGCCGCTGGGGTCGCCACCGGCGGCGTCGAGCTCGCCCAGCAGCCGGTTGATCCGATCGATGGTGGCGCTGGTCTCGTCGCGGCGCTTGCGCGCCAGCGCGGCCGGATCCATGCCGCGCGCGGCTTCGGCGCGGTAGTCGAGCACGGTGAAGATCTTGTTGGGGTAGTCGCTGGCGTGCACGACCACCTGATGGCGCGAGTAGTGCCCGAAGATCTCGCGCCAGAAGCTCACCGCGGGCGCCAGCTCGGGCGGCCGCTCCATGGCGTCGGCGGGGATCGCGTTCCTGCCGGTGGCGGGGCCGCCGGCGGCGAGCTGCGGGGCGATCAGGAGGGCGATGGTGATGCAGCGGGCGGACAGGCGCATGCGGGAGCTCGGGCGCTGAGCGGGGACGACAGATGCATGCTAGCCGGCGCGCGTCCGGCGTGCATCCCCGCGCAAAGCCGGAACGCGACCGGGTCCCGGCGCGGAAGCCGCTAAGCTAGGGGCACATTGTCGTGAAAGCGCTTGTCCCGATGGATGGCCTCTACCCGCCCGTTCCGGTGCGCCAGTCGTTGCAGCTGCGCGTCTCCGACCTGCACACGCTGCACGTCGAGGAAGCCGGCAATCCGGATGGCACCCCCGTGCTGTTCCTGCACGGAGGGCCGGGCGGGGGCTGCCAGCCGTTCCATCGGCAGTTCTTCGATCCGCAGCGCTTCCGCATCGTGCTCTTCGACCAGCGCGGGTGCGGGCGCTCGACGCCGCACGCGGAGCTGCGCGAGAACACCACCTGGGATCTGATCGACGACATCGAGCGCATCCGCGATCACCTCGGCATCGAGCGCTGGATGGTGTTCGGCGGCTCGTGGGGGTCGACGCTGGCGCTGGCCTACGCCATCCGCCACACCGATCGCGTGCGCTCGCTGATCCTGCGCGGCATCTTTCTGCTGCGGCCGGAGGAGATCGCCTGGTTCTATCAGGAAGGCTGCTCGTGGATCTATCCGGATGCCTGGGAGCGCTTCCTGGCACCGATTCCGGAGCGCGAGCGCGGCGATCTGCTCAACGCCTATCATCGCCGACTGACCAGCGACGACGATGCGGAGCGCCGCACCGCGGCCATCGCCTGGAGCCGATGGGAGGGCGCCACCAGCAACCTGCGCGCCACCCCCGAGGCTGAGGCGGCCTTCGCCGACGTGCGCTTCGCCGAGGCCTTCGCGCGCATCGAGTGCCACTACTTCGTCAACGGCGGCTTCTTCGAGCGGCCCGACTGGATCCTGGCCAATGCCGACCGCCTGCGCGATGTGCCGGGCGCCATCGTGCAGGGCCGCTACGACGTGGTCTGTCCGATGCGCTCTGCCTGGGAACTGTCGAAGGCATGGCCGCGCGCCGATCTGCAGATCGTTCCCGACGCGGGCCATTCCGCCACCGAGCCCGGCACCCTGCGCGCCCTGCTGGAAGCGGTCGACAGCTTCGCGGACTGCCCCTGAATATCCCGGTCGCGAAGCGACACCACGTCCCCTCTCCCGCAAGCGGGAGAGGGGAGGACCGCCTGCAGAGCAGGCGGTGGGGTGAGGGCCGCTCGCCGATGCCGAAGGCGTTCGGGTAGTCGCCGCCCCCTTCCCTGAGCGGGAGCAGGAGAGACCACCGGGCCGGCAGGCGGTAGGGCGGAGTGAGGCCGCGAACGCCGCTGTTGTCGTCTACCCCGGCGCTCAGTGGCACCGGCGCGCCAGCATCATTCGGCCGGTTGCGCGCCGGCCGTCTCGTCCGGATGCTCGGCGATCAGCGCCGCCAGCGCGGACTCGCTGTCGCGGAAGAAGCTCACCCACATGGCGCGGCCGGCCATGCGCGCGATGCATTCGGGCTCCTTCTCGATGTGCACGCCGCCGTCGCGCAGCGTGTCGACGGCCGTGAAGATGTCCGCGACCTCGAAGTACAGCACCATGCCGTCGGCGTCGTCGGCGTTCTTGAGCGCCAGCAGCAGGCGGGTGGTGCCGCAGTCGAAGAAGGCGAGCTTGTCGTTGCGGAAGCGCAGGTCCATGCCCAGCGTGTCGGCATAGAAATGCACTGCGCGGTCGAGATCCGAGACCGTGACCGCGATCTGGCGGACCCCGTCGATGCCGATGCTCATGCGTGCTCCTCGCCGCGCAGCGCGCGCAGCTCGCGGGCGTGTTTCAGGCGCAGATCGCGCCGCATCTGCGCCTCCTGGTAGCGGCGGTCCTCGGTGGCGCCGTCGGGGCGCAGCGACGGCACCGGCTGCGGCTCGCCGTCGTCGCCGAGCGCCACGAAGGTCAGATAGGCCGACAGGATGTGGCGGCGCTCGCCGCCGCCGACGCGCTCGGCCTCGACCTTGCAGCCCACCTCCATGGAGGTGGTCCAGGCGCGGTTGACGCAGGCGTGGAACACCAGCACGTCGCCGCGCCGCGCGGGGGCCATGAAGTGGACGGCGTCGACGCTGGCGGTCACGCAGACACTGCCGGCGTGGCGGTCGGCGACCACCGCGCAGATGCGATCCATCTGCGCCATGATCATGCCGCCGAACACGGTGTCGTTGGCGTTCAGGTCATTGGGAAAGACCATGTAGACCTGATTGTCGACGCGCGAATCGGCGGCGGTACGGTGATCGCTCATGCGGCGGATTGTACCGGCGCCGGCTCAGACCGCGCCCGACAGCATGGTGACGCCGATCACCAGCAGCAGTGCCGCGAAGGCGCGCTGCAGCCACTGCTGCGGCAGCCGATGCGCGAGACGGGCGCCCACCGGTGCCAGCAGCACCGAGGCCGTCGCCACCGCGGCGAAGCCGGGCAGCGAGACGTAGCCCCAGTGCCCGCCGGGCAGGCCGTCGACCTGGCTGCCGGTGACGATGAAGCCGGCCGCGCCGGCCCAGGCGATGGGAATGCCGCCGGCCGCCGAAGTGCCCACCGCCTGGCGCATCTCCAGGCCATAGAGCCGCAGGAAGGGCACCGTCAGCGAGCCGCCGCCGATGCCGATGAGCGCCGAGGCCCAGCCGATGACGCCGCCCGCCGTGGTCAGTGCCGCGCCGTTCGGCGTGCCGGTGCGCATGCGCGGATCGGGCTGCAGGATCAGCTTCAGCGCCACCGCCAGCGCGCCGATGCCGACGATGCGCGCCAGCCAGTCGCTGGAGATGCCGTGCGCGGTCCAGGCGCCCAGCAGCGCGCCCGCCACGAGCCCGGGCGCGAGCCAGGCCAGCAGCCGCCAGCGCACGGCGCCGTGGGCATGGTGCGCGCGCGTCGAGGACAGCGCGGTCAGCGCGATGACGGCGAGCGAGGTGCCGATCGCGACCTGCATGACGTGCTCGGCGGGGAAGCCCTGCGCGCTCAGGATGAGCGCCAGGATGGGGACCGTGGTCAGCCCGCCGCCGACGCCGAAGAGGCCGGCCAGCAGTCCGGACAGCGCGCCGGTGGCGAGAAAGAAGGGCAGGTACTCCACGGTTGTGCTCCCGTCGATGCAGCGCCGCGGTCGAGTGCCGCGCCTCGATCCGCGGCGGCGGGCCTAGAATGGGCGCACATCCTAGTCGGCTCCCGGTTGCCATGCCGCCTGCCCTGCGTTGCCTGTCCCCGCTGCTCGTCGCGATCGCGATGTCCGCCCCCGCGGCGGCGTCGGACGGGTCGCCGCGGGAAGCGTTCGTCACCGCCTTCGAGGCCGCCGACGGCGGCGATGCGGCCGACGACAGCGCAGCGCTGAAGGCCTACGCGCTCTATCCGTGGCTGCAGGCGCGGCGCCTGCGCCTGCGGCTCGATGATGCCGACGACGCGCTCGATGCCCGCATCGGTGCATTCCTGTCGGCGCACGGCTCGGCGCCCTACACGCAGTCGCTGCGCGCGGCCTGGTGGCGCAGTCTCGCGGCGCGCGAGCGCTGGGCCGAGTATCTCGCCGCATTCGACGGGCGCCCTTCGACCGACGCGCTGCTCTGCCACTGGCTGCAGGCGCGCATGGCGCTGGGGCGCATGGACGGCTTCGCGGACGACGCGCTGGCCGCCTGGCGCAACGGGCGCAGCATGCCGTCCGACTGCGACCCCGCCTTCGACTGGCTGGAGCGCGAGGGGCACCTCACCGACGACCGCATCCGCGAGCGCGTGCGCCTGGCGCTGGACGCGCGCGAATACGGGCTGGCGCGCTACCTCACCGAGCGTCTGCCGGAAGCGGCGCAGCGCATCTGGGTGAATGCCCGGCTGGCGCGCCAGCAGCGCGGTTCCTTTCTCGAGCGGCTGGTCGAGAATCCGGACGCACCGGTGCCCTTCGATGATCTGCGCTACGGCCTGTATGCCCACGCCCGCGGCTACCCCGCGGAGGCGAGCCGCCTGCTCGATGCGCTCATCGAGGCGCGCGCGCTGACACCGGACGAGCGTGCCCATCTCACCCGTGCGGTGGCGCTGCCGGCGAGCTGGTCGCGCGAATCGCTGGCGCTCGATCTCTATCGCCGCGCACCACTCTCGGGGCATGGGCAGGACGATTTCGAGTGGCACGTGCGCGCCGCGCTCTGGGCGGGCGACTGGGACGAGGTCGCCCGCGTCATCGCGGCGATGCCCGCCGACATGGCCGGCGAGGCGCGCTGGCGCTACTGGGCGGCGCGCGCCCGCGTCGCTACCGGCGCCGCCGAGCCCGCCGCGGCCTACGCCGAGCTGGCGCGCGACCGCAGCTTCCACGGCTTCCTCGCCGCCGAGCGCGCCGGGCTGCCGGCGACCCTGAATCCGGTGCCGACCGCGCGCGATGCCGACGCGCAGCGCCAGCTCGCCAACATGCCGGCGGTGCGGCGGGCGCGCGAGTGGTACGCGCTCGAGGACGATCGCCGCGCGTCCGCCGAGCTGTCGTGGGGGCTGGGCGATCTCGACGCCGACGGTCTGGAACAGGCCGCGCTCATGTTGTCGGACTGGGGCTGGCACCGGCAGGCCATCGCGTGGATGGCGCGCGCCGGCCGCTGGGATGATCTGACGCTGCGCTTCCCGCTGCCGCACGAGCGGGATTTCCGGCAGTCGGCGCAGGCGGCCGACGTCCCGCTGGCCTGGCTGCACGCGATCGCGCGTACCGAGAGTCTCTACGACCCGCGCGCGGTGTCCGGCGCCGGCGCACGCGGCATCGCCCAGATCATGCCCGGCACCGCGCAGCGCGTGGCGCAGCGCAGCGGCGTGGCCTACAGCGGACGCGAGGCGCTGTTCGAGCCGGCCACCAACCTCGATCTCGCCGCGCGCTATCTGGCCCAGCTGCGCGACCGCTTCGGCTGCCGCTGGCTGTTCGTGCTGCCCGCGTACAACGCCGGGCCCAACCGCATCGACGGCTGGCTGCCCGACGCGCCGCTGGACGCCGATGCCTGGATCGCCAACATTCCGTTCAACGAGACCCGCGGCTACGTGCAGCGCGCGCTCTACCACTACGTCATCATCCACTGGCGCCTGCACGGCGAGCCGGGCCGCATCCTGCCGCTGCTGGACGAGCCGGTGCGGCCGCCCCTGGTCTGCTGATGCAGCGCTACCTGGTCGGCGGCGCGGTCCGCGATCGACTGCTGGGACTTCCGGTGCGCGAACGCGACTGGGTGGTGGTGGGCGCCTCGCAGGCCGAAATGGAGGCCGCGGGCTACCGCGCGGTGGGGCGCGACTTCCCGGTGTTCCTGCATCCGGAGACCGGGGAGGAGCATGCGCTGGCGCGTACCGAGCGCAAGTCCGGTCGCGGCTATCGCGGCTTCGTGGTCGACGCGTCGCCGGATGTGACGCTGGAGGCGGATCTGACGCGGCGGGATCTCACCGTCAACGCCATCGCCGAGGATGCCGACGGCACGCTGATCGATCCATGCGGCGGGCAGGCCGATCTTGCGGCGCGCGTCCTGCGGCACGTGTCGCCCGCCTTCGTCGAGGATCCGCTGCGCGTGCTGCGCGTGGCGCGCTTCGCCACCCGCTTCGCGCCGCTGGGGTTCCGCATCGCCGACGAGACCATGGCGTTGATGCGTGAGATCGTCGCGCGCGGCGAGATGGCGGCACTGGCGCCCGAGCGTGTCTGGCGCGAGACCGAGCGCGCACTGATGCACGACCGGCCCTCGGTCTACATCGCCACGCTGCGCGAGAGCGGGGCACTGGCGGCGCTGATGCCGGAAGTCGATCGCCTCTTCGGCGTGCCGCAGCGTGCGGACTACCATCCCGAGATCGATACCGGGGTGCATCTCGGCATGGCGCTCGACGCCGCCGCTGCCGCCGGTGCGGCCCTGCCGGTGCGCGTCGCGGTGCTGCTGCACGATCTCGGCAAGGCGGAGACGCCTTCCGACGTGTTGCCCCGGCACCCCGGCCACGAGCACGCCGGCGAGCCGCTGGTGCGCGCCTTATGCGAGCGCCTGCGCGTGCCGGCCACGCAGCGCGATCTGGCGCTCGCCGTGTGCCGGCGCCACATCGAGGTTCACCGCGCCCGCGAGCTGCGGCCGGCCACGCTGCTGCGCCTGGTCGAGGCGCTGCGGGGGCTGCGCGACGGCGATTTCTTCGAGCACGCCCTGGCCGCGTGCGCCGCCGACGCGCGGGGACGGCTCGGGCACGACGATGATCCGTACCCCAGCGTCGACTATCTGCGCGCCGCGCGCGAGCGCGTGCTGGGCGTGCAGGCGCGCGACGTCATCGCGCCCGGGATGCAGGGCCCCGAGATCGGCGGGCAGCTGCGCGCCGCGCGCGAGCGGGCGCTCGCCGCGTTGCGCGACAGCGCCGGGTCATGAGGGCGCAGCCCCGGCGCGACTGCCACAATGCGGTGCATCGCATGACCGTACATCCGGGGTGACATGAGCGCTTCAGCCGAGGCACCGGTGGTTCTCGTGACCGGCGCGGCGCGCCGCATCGGCGCGTGCATCGCCCGCCTGCTGCACGCCGATGGCTGGCGCGTGGTGCTGCACTGCCGCGGCAGCCGGAACGAGGCCGAGGCGCTGCGTGCGGAGCTGGCGGCCGCGCGCGACGACAGCACGGCGCTGGTGATGGCCGATTTCGCAGAAACCGGTGCGGCGGCGCGCGCGGTCGACGAGGCCGCCGCGGTCTGGGGGCGGCTCGACGCCCTGGTCAACAATGCCTCGAGCTATCTGCGCACGCCGCTTCCGGACATGCGCCCCGATCAGGTCGAGGATCTGCTGTCCTCCAACCTCAAGGCGCCGCTCGAGGCGCTGCAGGCCTTCGCCCGGCAGGACAGCGCGCGCGCGGCCGTCAACATCATCGACACCCTGGCGCGGCACGTGCGCAGCGGCTACGCCCCGTACTTCGCGGCCAAGAGCGGACTGTGGACCGTCACCGAGGCGCTGGCGCTGGAGCTGGCGCCGCGCGTGCGCGTCAACGGCGTCGCACCCGGCCACATCCTGTGGGCGACCCAGTCGCCCCTCGCCGACGATCAGCGCGAGGCCGAGCGCGCGCGCATTCCGATGCAGCGGCTCGGCGAGCCCGAGGACATTGCGCGCGCGGTGCGCTTCCTGCTGTCCGGGGACGCCGCCTACGTCACCGGTGCGGTGCTGCCGGTCGACGGTGGCCTGCGTCTTTCCTAACATCGCGCGGCACCGAGGCGGGCGCTGATGCCGGTGCTGTCGCGCTCGCTGACGCTGCTCCTGTGCAGCACCCTGACGGTGATGGCCGCGGCCACCATCACGCCGACCCTGACCGCGATCGCCGCGCACTTCGCCGATACGCCGCACGCCGGCTTCCTGACGCGGCTGGTCCTGACCCTGCCGGCGCTGGTGATCGTGCTGGTGGCGCCGCTGGCGGGGAAGGCCTGCGACGCGCGCGGTCGCAAGCCGGTGATGGGCTTCGGCCTGCTGCTCTACATCGTTGCCGGCGGTGCGGGAGCGCTGGCACCGTCGCTGCCGTGGCTGCTGGCATCGCGCGCCGGGCTGGGCATCGGCATCGCCTGCCTGATGACCGCCACCACGACCATGATCGCCGACGGCAGCCGGGACGGCGAGCAGGCGCGCCTGCTCGGCATGCAGGGGGCCTTCATGGCAGGTGGTGGCGTGATCTTCGTGCTGCTCGGCGGGCTGGCGGCGGAGATCCACTGGCGGGTGGCCTTCGGCGTCTATCTGCTCGCGTTGCTGCTGGTGCCGGCGGTGCGGCGGCTGCCCGAATCGCGCCCCGCGCGCGGCGGCGGCGATGCCGATGACACGGCCCCGGCGGGGCGGGTGGCGCGGCAGGTGGGCGGGGTCTGCGCGCTGGCCTTTCTGGGCATGGCGCTGTTCTACCTGATGCCGGTCTACATGCCCTTCCTGCTGGCCGAGCGCTTCGGCGCCAGTGCCGGATGGGTGGGCGCGGCGGTGGCGCTGGCCAATATCGCGGCCATGCTCTCCGGCACGCTGTTCCGGCGGGTGCGCGCGCGGGTGTCCTCGATCGGCATGGTGGCCATCACCTGCGGCTTCCTGGGCGGCGGCTACGCCGTGGTCGCGGTCAGCGCCGATCTGCCGCCCTTCCTCGCCGGTCTGCTGATCGCCGGGCTGGGGCTCGGCTTCATGCTGCCCAACCTGAACCATTGGGCCGTGCAGCGCAGCGAGCCGGCGCTGCGCGGGCGCGCGCTGGGCTGGATGACGACGGCCTTCTTCATGGGCCAGTTCGCGTCGCCACTGCTGGCGCAAGCCGGTGGCGAGCGCCTTCGGGACCGGCGGACTCTACGGCGTGGCGGCGGTGGTGCTGGGCAGCGGTGCGGTCGTCGCGCTGGCGGCGGTGCTGCGTTCCAGGTCGAGCAACCAGCGCTTGCGGTCGAGTCCGCCGCCGTAGCCGCCCAGGCCGCCGCCGGCATTGATGACGCGATGGCACGGAATCACCAGCGCGATGCGGTTGCGCCCGTTGGTGGTGCCCACGGCGCGCACCGCGCCCGGATTGCCGACCGCGGTGGCGATATCCCGGTAGCTGCAGGTGGCGGCGTAGGGAATGGCGCGCAGCGCTTCCCAGACGGCGCGCTGGAACGCGGTGCCGGGCGTGACCAGCGGCACCGTGAAGGTGGTGAGCCGGCCCCGGAAGTAGGCGGCGAGCTCGGTCTGCAGCTGGTCGAGATGGCGCTCGGCGCGGGCGCCGGCCGTTCCGCCGAGCCAGGCGCGCAGATCCCGCGGCGCGCGGTCCACCTTCTCCCGATCGGCGAAGCCGAGCAGGCAGACGCCGTCATCGACCGCGCCGGCGGTCAGCGGGCCCAGCGGGCTGTCGAAGGTGACCCGGCGCATGGCGGGGTCGGACGGGGTGGCGGACATGGTCGGGCGCGTGCGTCGGCGATGCCGGGAGGCTACGCCGAAGCGATCGTCCGTTCCAGCACGCGGGTCACAGGTGTTCATGCGTCTCGCCGACGCACGCACCCTCGGCATCGAAGCGGCGCTCGATGAAATCGATGCCGCCGTCGTCGTGCGCCATGACCACGGTGCTGGCGCGGGTGCCGTAGCCGGGGCTGACGATGAAGGGCGGCGACAGCATGCGCTCGTGGGCGAGGCCGACCCCGGTGTCGGGCAGCGCCGCATCCGGCGCCTGCCTTCGGTCGGCCAGCGCCTCGAACAGCGGCTCCGGCGTCCGGCGCGGTTCGGCCAGTGCGAGCCAGTCGGTCATCGCCGTCCTCAGGCGCTCGGCCTTGGGCCATGGCGTATCCAGCGATGCGTTGGACACCAGATGCAGCCCCGGGGAAAGCGGCTGCACCGACGGTTCCGGATGGTTGGTGGCGAAGCGCATGGCCGCGCCATCCCAGAGCAGAAGGTTGAATCCGGCGTAGCGCGGGGCGTCGCCGTGCAGCGCGTCGAGGAAGCCGGCAACGGCGGTGCGCGCGCGCGCGAAGTCTGCGACCAGCCGGCCACGCGAGGGGGCCTCGGGGTCCGGGGGTACCATGCGTCGAACGTTGGTGACCGCCGCCAGCCGCTGCGCCTGCGCGTTCACCGCCAGCCAGCCGCCACCCTGCACGCGGTCGCGTCCCCCGAAGACCTGCGGTGCATCGTCCCACGGTGCGGCGGCGGTGGCCGCGCGTGCGTGGAATTCGTCACGGTTGGCGGCGACCACCAGCGGCGTGCCGGGCAGGGCCTGCCAGGCGACGGCGATCAGGCACATGCGCGGACATACGCGGTTGCGGAGTCGGACATGGGGGCGGGGCTTCCCGTCTCGGCGAGGCGCGAGCGTATCATCGGGATGATCCGACCGGAGGCACGCGGCGTGCTCAACGATTACGAAACGGCGGTGCTGGACGCAATCCGCGAATGGCAGGGCCGCCCGCCCGGCCCGGCCACGCGCTGGTTCGGCCGGGCCGCCGGGCCGGCGAGTCGGGCGGTGCAGACCGCGGTGCCACCCGCGGTGCTGCGCCAGGCGCTCGGTGCGGCCCGCCAGGCGGCATCGCGCGCCGACGGCAATCGCGCCCTGCTGGCGCGTGCCGGTGTCGACGATGCCGCCGCAATGCGCGCGCTGCCCCTTGCCGAGTGCGATCGACTGGCCGGATGGGTGCAGCGGCGTGCGCTGATGCTCGGCGGTGCCGGCGGCGCCGTCTTCGGGGTCGCCGGCACCGCCGGCATGGTGCTGGATGTGCCCAGCGTGCTGGTGCTGGCGCTGCGGACCATCCAGCGGGTCGGGCTGTGCTACGGCGAGGCGCGCCTGCAGCACGCCGAGGACGGCGTCGTGCTGTCGGTGTTCGCGGCCGCCTCGGCCAACAGCAGCGACGAGAAGGCGCAGGCCATTGCCGGGCTTCGCGCCGCCGGCCTGCTTGACGGCACGCTGGAGGCGGCCTGGCGCGACGGGGTGGAGCGCGCCGCCGAGCGCGAGCTCGCCAAGGAGGCTGCGACCTACAGCATGAGCAACCTGGCGCGAACCCTGTCGGTGCACCTCGGCTGGCGCAAGGCGGCGTCCGCCGCGCCGGTGATCGGTGCCTTCGTGGGCGGTTCGGTCAACGCCTGGTACATCCATGATGTCGCCCGCGTGGCGCGCTACTGCTTCCAGGAGCGCTGGCTGGCCGCGCGCCATCCCGACATCGCCGCAGCTCAGCGCGCGGCGCTGCCGCTGGTAGCGGCCAATGATGGCTGACGGTCGGCGCGCCGGCGTCCGACACTCCCGGCCCGGCAAACCGCTGAATGCGAACGGGAAACCGGGTATCCGGCTGCCCGCGTGATGCCCGCGGGCGGGTGCCGGCACCCTGTATAAGCCCGGACATTCGCGCTAAGCTGTGCCTTGTGCACCGCAACATGCCCCCTTGATGGCCACCGATTCCCCACAAGCATCCACGAGTCCGCACGTCGTCATCGTCGGCGGCGGTTTCGCCGGCCTGCATGCCGCACGCCGCTTCGGGCGCGCCGGCTACCGCGTCACCCTGCTCGACAAGCGCAACTTCCACCTCTTCCAGCCGCTGCTCTACCAGGTGGCGACCGGATCGCTGACCATCGGCGACATCGCCTATCCGCAGCGCAGCGTCCTGCGCAAGCTGGGCAATGTCCGCACGCTCAATACCACGGTCTTCGATGTCGACCCGAAGGCACGCGTGGTCTACCACGAGCACGGCAGCATGCAGTACGACCTGCTGGTTGCGGCCACCGGCGTCAAGCACAACTACTTCGGCAACGATCACTGGCGCGAGCACGCGCCGGGACTGAAGACCGCCGAGCACGCCATCCAGATGCGGCGCCGCATCTTCCGCGCCTTCGAACTCGCCGAGCTGACCGATGACGCGGTCGCGCGCCGGCGTCTGCTCAACTTCGTCGTGGTGGGTGGCGGCCCGACCGGCGTCGAGCTGGCCGGCGCCCTCGGCGAGCTGACGCGCAAGACCATGGTCCGGGACTTCCGCAGCTTCAATTCGCGCGATGCGCGCGTCGTCCTCCTGGAGGGCGGTCCGGACATCCTGCCGGTCTACCCCGAGCGGCTGCGGGACGAGGCACGCCGGCATCTGGCCGCACTGGGCGTGGAAGTGCAGACCTCCGCGATGGTCGAGGATGTCGATGCGCAGGGCGTGCGCGTGCGGCGCGGCGACGCCAGCGAGCGCATGGAGGCGGCGACCGTGCTGTGGGCGGCGGGCGTCCGGCCGTCGCTGTTCGGCGAAGTGCTGGCCGAGGCCACCGGCGCGCCGCGCGACCGCGGCGGCCGCATCCAGGTGGCACCGGACTGCTCGCTGCCCGGGCATCCCGAGATCTTCGTCATCGGCGATCTCGCCATGCTGACCGACGCCGCCGGCAGGGACGTACCGGGGCTCGCGCCGGCCGCCATCCAGCAGGGCCGCTACATCGCCGACGCGGTCAGGCGGCGCGATGCCGGCAAGCCCATGAAGCCCTTCCGCTATAGGGACTGGGGCACGATGGCGGTGATCGGGGTCAATCGCGCGGTGGGCAATCTGCGCGGGCTCAAGACCAGCGGCATGCTCGCCTGGTTCCTGTGGGCCTTCGTGCACATCCGGGCCCTGATCGACGGCGAGCAGCGGCTGCGCGTCTTCGTGAACTGGCTGTGGAAGTACTTCACCCGCCAGATGGGCGACCGCCTCATCACCGGCGATCCCACGCATACCCAGAGCCTGCGCGACGCGCGCCTCGGCCGGGTGCCGCCGCCGGACAACGGCAGCGGACAGGACAGCGGCGACAAGGCCGGGCGCAACGTGGCGTAACGCCAGGCCGGCGCGGCGGTCGGGTCCCGCGCACCGGCATCAGGAGTGGCGGTGCGCCTCCATGTTGAGCTCCTTGATCTTGCGGGTCAGCGTGTTGCGCCCCCAGCCGAGCCGCTTGGCGGCATCGATGCGGTGGCCGCGCGTGTTGGCCAGCGCGGCCTCGATGAGCGTGCGCTCGAAGGCCGGCAGCGCTTCCTCGAGCAGGTCCGAGCGTCCGGCGCCGAGCTCGGCGTCGGCCCAGGCGCGCAGCAGCGAGGGCCAGTCCTCGGCGACGGCCGCGATATCCCCCGGGGTGGCTTCGGTCGGCTGCCCGGGCGCTTCCGATCGCGTGCGCGGATGGCGCAGCTCGGGCGGCAGGTCGTCGGCCTGGATTTCCTGACCCGGCGCCATGACCGTCAGCCATCGGCAGATGTTCTCGAGCTGGCGGACGTTGCCGGGCCAGCTCAGCTGCTGCATGCAGTTGCTGGCGGCGTCGCTGAGACGCTTGGGCTCGGTGTGCAGATCGCGCGCCGCAGTGATGAGGAAGTGGCGCGCCAGCATCGGGATATCCTCGGTACGCTCGCGCAGCGAGGGGATCCGGATGCGGATGACGTTGAGGCGATGGAACAGGTCCTCGCGGAAGCGCCCCTCGGCGACGGCGTCCTCGAGCTCCTGGTTGGTGGCGGCGATGACGCGCACGTCGACCTTGATCGGCGTGGTCCCGCCGACGCGATAGAACTCGCCGTCCGACAGTACGCGCAGCAGGCGGGTCTGGAGGTCCAGCGGCATGTCGCCGATCTCGTCCAGGAACAGGGTGCCGCCGTCCGCCTGCTCGAAGCGGCCTCGGCGCTGGGTCTGCGCGCCGGTGAAGGCGCCGCGCTCGTGGCCGAAGAATTCCGATTCCATGAGATCGCGCGGGATGGCGGCGGTGTTCACCGCGATGAACTCGCGTCCGGCGCGGGGGCTGTGGTTGTGCAGGGCTCGCGCGACCAGCTCCTTGCCGACGCCGGTCTCGCCGGTGATGAGGACGGTGATCTGCGATTGCGACAGCCGGCCGATGGCGCGGAAGACATCCTGCATCGCCGGGGCTTCGCCGATCAGCGAGCTGGACTGGCCGAGTTCCTGGCTGGCGGGCTCGACGCTGCGCGCGGCGGCGGCGCGCTGCACCAGTTCCGAGACATCGTCGACGTCGAAGGGCTTGGCGAGGTACTCGAAGGCGCCGCCCTTGTAGGCGGCGACCGCGGCGTCGAGGTCCGAATGGGCGGTCATGATGATGACCGGCAGATCGGGGTCGTGCTCGTGCAGGCGCTGGAGGAGCTCGAGGCCGTCGACCCCGGGCATGCGGATGTCGCTGATCAGGACATCGGGCGTTGCCTCGGCGAGGCGGTCGAGCATCTCCGCGGCACCGGGGAAGCTCTCCACGGTCATGCCGTGCCGGCTGAGGGAGCGCTCCAGAACCCAGCGGATCGATTCGTCGTCATCGACGACCCAGACGGTGAGCGAACTGTCATTCATGAGACGGGCAGGGGGAGATAGATGGAGAACGTCGTGCACCCGGCCCGCGAATGGCATTCGATGATGCCGCCATGGCCGTGGACCAGGTACTGCGAAATGGGGAGACCGAGGCCGCTGCCCGATGCGCGCGTGGTCACCATCGGGTAGAAGATCTTCTCGAGCAGCTGGGCCGGTATGCCGGGGCCGTTGTCCTCGATGTCGATCTGCACGGCCATGCGGTGCAGGGTGCCGGCGATGGTGTGCTGCCGACGCACCCGGGTGCGCAGGGTCAGATGCGGATCGTCGCGGCCCTCGAGCGCCTGCATGGCATTGCGGGCGATGTTGAGCGCGGCCTGCACCAGCTGCTCGCGGTCGGCCTCGATGTCGGGGATGCTGGGGTCGTAGTCGCGGTCGACGGTGAGCCACTCGCCGGCCTCGGCCTCGATCAGGTGGCGGACATGTTCGAGCATGGCGTGCACGTTGAGGGTGTCGCGCACCGGCATGCGGCTGGGGCCCAGCATGCGGTCGACCAGGTTCTGCAGGCGGTCGGCCTCGCGCATGATCACGCGGGTGTACTCGCGGTGCAGCGAGTCGGGGAACTCGTGCTCGAGGAGCTGGGCGGCACCGCGGATGCCGCCGAGGGGATTCTTGATCTCGTGGGCGAGCCCGCGCACCAGCTGCCGCCCGGCGTCGAACTGCGCCTGCAGCCATTCGTCGCGCGAGATGCGCAGATGGCGGTCGAGGGGGGTGGCCTCCATGACCAGTCCGTGCTGCTTGCCGAACAGCACCGGCGTCACCACCAGATCGACGGTCACCGGCCGATCCTGTCCGCGGCGCATCTCCAGCTCGCGCTCGATGAAGCCCGACGTGGTCGCGACGGCGTCACGCAGGCGCTCCATGTGCTGCGCGAAATGGGGCACCGCGATGTGGAGGGGTTCGCCGAGGGCGTGTCCCTCGGATACGCCGAACAGGTTCTCGGCCGCGGGATTGATGTGCCCGACGCACAGTCGGCCGTCCACGGCGAGGACGCCCGTCGTGGTGCTTTCGAGAACGGATTCCGCCTTCAATCGTGGGCGCGGCGTGAACTTCATGGTGCAAGCTCAAGCAAGGAACAGGCCATCTGGGGGGAGGTGCATCCCCATTGGGGCGCACCGGATCGCGCCATGGTAGTGCAAACGCACGATATTGGGACGTATGTGCACAATAACAGTGCATTCGGTCCATGGAGGTGCGCGCGCATGCCGGCCGGTGCTGCGCAACCCATGTGCGGAAGGGCTCCGGGTGCGTCATTCGGGGGCAGATGCCCACAAAAAAGCCCCCGGAAGCACCGCAACGCGATGCCGCCGGGGGCCGGCGCGCGGGTGATCCGGAGTATCCGGACCGCCCGCCGGGCCCGCTTACATCGAGTAGTACATATCGAACTCGCAGGGGTGCGGGGCCATGCGGAAGCGCGTGACCTCCTCGCCCTTGAGCTCGAGGTAGGCATCGATGAGGTCGTCCGAGAACACGTCGCCCGCCTTGAGGAAGTCGCGGTCCTTGTCGAGTGCCTCGAGCGCGATGTCGAGGCCGTGCGCGACGCGCGGGATCTTGGCGTCCTCTTCCGGCGGCAGGTTGTAGAGATCCTTGTCCATCGCGTCGCCGGGGTGGATCTTGTTCTGGATGCCGTCGAGGCCTGCCATCATCATCGCCGCGAAGGCGAGGTAGGGGTTGGCCAGCGAGTCGGGGAAGCGCACCTCGATGCGGCGGCCCTTCGGGTTGGCCACGTACGGGATGCGGATCGACGCCGAGCGGTTGCGCGCCGAGTAGGCCAGCAGCACCGGCGCCTCGAAGCCCGGCACCAGACGCTTGTAGCTGTTGGTGCCCGGGTTGGTGAAGGCGTTGATGGCCTGGGCGTGCTTGATGATGCCGCCGATGTAGTACAGCGCGGTCTCGGACAGGCCGCCGTACTCGTCGCCGGCGAACAGGTTCTTGCCGTCCTTGGAGAGCGACTGGTGCACGTGCATGCCGTTGCCGTTGTCACCGACCAGCGGCTTCGGCATGAAGGTGGCGGTCTTGCCGAACTGGTGCGCGACGTTGTGCACGATGTACTTGTAGGCCAGGACCTCGTCGGCCTTCTTGACCATCGTGTTGAACACGGTGCCGATCTCGCACTGACCGGCGGTCGCCACCTCGTGGTGGTGCACCTCGGTCATCAGGCCGATCTCTTCCATGGTCAGGCACATGGCCGAGCGCAGGTCCTGCAGGCTGTCGACCGGCGGCACCGGGAAGTAGCCGCCCTTGACGCCCGGGCGGTGGCCCATGTTGCCGCCCTCGTACTCCTTGCCCGAGCTCCAGCACGCTTCCTCGGAATCGATCTGGTAGAAGGTGTGGCCCATCTCGTTGCTCCAGCGGATGGAGTCGAAGACGAAGAACTCGTTCTCCGGGCCGAAGAAGGCGGTGTCGGCGATGCCGGTGCTCTTGAGGTAGGCCTCGGCGCGCTTCGCCAGCGAGCGCGGGTCGCGCTCGTAGCCCTGCATGGTCGAGGGCTCGATGACGTCGCAGCGCAGGACGACGGTCGGCTCCTCGAAGAACGGGTCGATATAGACCGACTCCGGATCCGGCATGAGGATCATGTCGGACTCGTTGATGCCCTTCCAGCCCTGGATCGAGGAGCCGTCGAACATCTTGCCGTCGGCGAACACGTCGTCGTCGATGGTGTGGGAGGGCACCGTGACGTTCTGCTCCTTGCCCTTGGTGTCCACGAAACGGAAATCGACGAACTTCGCGCCCTTTTCCTTGATGAGCTTCATAGCGTCTTGCGCTGACATTGCCTTCTCCTGCAGCGATGGATGAATGGGACGCCGGGGCCGTTCCGACCTGGTGCGGCGTTGCGCCAATTTGAAGCAGAAACCGTGCCAGCGTGAACGCGGATCGCGGTGGCGGCACGACCCCCGGATTGTGCCCCATCGTCACGCCGGGCGCGGGTGGTCATTCGCCCACCCAGGCCTCGAAACGGTGCCGGATGCGGTCGAGGGTGCGGGCGTACCAGGCCTCGTCCATGGCGATGGCGTTGCGGCTGTTGTACGGGTGCGTGGGAATGTGGGGCCGCATGTCGATGCCGGCCTCGGGGTGGCGGCGGACGAGCCGCGCCGCCGACGCGCGCGCGGGGCCGTAGGCGATGCGCTCGGCGAAGGCGGTCAGCGCCGGTGTGCCGGTGGCGAAGCGGACGAACGCCCAGGCTGCCTCGGGGTGTTCGGCCCCGCGCGGGATCACCCAGGTCTGGTGTTCCTGGATCTGCCCGTCCCAGATGATCTCGATGGGGCTGTCGCCGCTCAGGCGCGCACTGAAGAAGCGGCCGTTGTAGCCCGAGGCCATCACCGCCCGGCCACTCTCCAGCAGCGCCACCGGCTCGGCACCGTCCTGCCACCAGACGAGGTCGTCGCGCAGCCGTTCCAGGCGCTCGAAGGCGAGGTCGAGGCCGCGGTCGGTGCTGAGCAGGTTGTAGATTTCGCGTCGCGGCACGCCGCTGGCCATCAGGGCCCATTCGAGCTTGGCGGCCGGGGCGCGACGCAGCGCGCGCGGACCGGGAAAGTGTTCGGTGTCGAAGAGGTCGCCGATGCGCGTCGGCGGACGGCCGGGGAAGGCGCGGCTGTCATAGGCCAGGACGGTGGCGTAGATGGTGTGCGTCAGCGCGCAGCGCTGCATGGTGTCCTTGAGGAAGTCGCTGCGCGCCGGCGTGCCGTCGGCGCCGTCCGGGAGGTCGCCGTGCGGCAGCGGCCGCAGCCGGCCGGCTTCGCACTGCGCGATGGCCTCGCTCATCGCCATGTCGACCAGGTCGGGTTTCTCGGCGCCGAGGATGTCCGGCCCGCCGTCGTACGCCACGGTGCGGATGGCGATGCCGGTGGCCTCGGTGAAGGGTGCGAACAGCGCCGCCCGCTGTGCGGCCTCGTAGGCGCCGCCCCAGGTGGCGATCACCAGTTCGGCCGGTGCGCCTGCCGCCGGTCCGCAGCAGGCGAGCAGCAGTGCCAGCCCCCAGTGCCTAGCGCGTGCCATGTTCCTCCTCCCGCATTTCGCCCATGAGGTCCAGGTAGGCCCGGATGAGATCGGACTCCACCACCGTGCCGACCAGGCGTCCGTTACCGTCCACCACCGGCACGCGTTCGCCGACGAAGTCGCGCAGCGCCTGCATGGCGTCCCAGAGGCGCGTGTCGCTGGTCATGATCAGGTGCCGCGGATCCTGCAGGCGTACCGCCGGCTCCGTGTCCGGAGCGCCGAGCAGATCCTGCAGCCGCAGCGTGCCCATGTAGTGGCCGGCATCGTCGAGCAGGCTGGCATCGGCCACGCCCGCGCCCTGCATGATCGTGCGCGCCTGCGCCACCGTGCGGTCGACCGGCACGGCGGTGAAGCGCGGCGTCACGATGTCGGCGATGCTGCGCGAGGCCAGCAGCGCGCGGCTGCGGCCCCCCGACAGGTCCAGGCCGCGTGCGCGGAGCTGGTAATCGAAGAAGGAGCGCCCGAACAGGCGCGAGGCCACCAGATTGGCGAGCGCGACGCTGGCCAGCGCCGCGATGGTCAGCGGATAGCTCCCGGTGAGTTCGAGCACGATCACCACGGTGGTGAGCGGTGCGCCGATCACCGGTGCGGTGACCGCCACCATGCCGCACACCGCGTAGACCACCAGCGCCGAGGTGGCGCCGCCGGTGAGTGCGGCCATGACCGTACCGAAGAAGGCGCCGAACAGGCTCCCGATGACCAGTGCCGGGCTGAATACGCCGCCCGAGAAGCCCATGCCCAGGCACAGCGCGGTGGCGGCGACCTTGAGCAGCAGCACTACCAGCAGCTCCAGATCGCCGTAGGCGCCGTCGATGAACGCGAAGCGCAGCGTCTCGCTGCCGATGCCCAGGATGTCCGGCATCCACAGCGCCATCAGCCCGACACCGGCGCCCGCCAGCGCCGGCCGCAGCGCCACCGGCAGCGGCAGCCGTCGCGCCAATCGGGCGACGCCGAGGATGGCGTGCATGTAGCCCACCGCCACCAGCGCGCACGCCACGCCCAGCAGCAGGAAGGGGCCGAATTCCCAGAGGTGGCGGATCTCGGCGGCGTCGATCTGGAACAGCGGGGGCTGCGGCAGGATGGCGTGCGCCACCACGTAGCCGAGGATGGACGCCACCGCGATGGGCGCGAAGGCGCGCAGCGCGAAGTGCCGCAGGATCACCTCGTGCGCGAACAGGATGCCGGCGATGGGTGCGTTGAAGGCCGTCGAGATGGCCGCTGCGACGCCGCAGGCCACCGCAAAGTTGTCCGAGGTCACCCCGGTGCGGAAGAGGCGCGCCATGGCCGACCCCAGCGACCCACCCATGTGGACCAGCGGGCCGTACTGGCCCACCGACGCCCCGCTGCCCAGTGCCGCCAGCGCCGACAGGCCGGAGAGCAGTGCCGGCCGGCCGGGCAGGTGCCCGCTCCGGGTCTGCACGGTGGCGATGATCTCGGCCGGTCCGTGCGCACGGCGCTCTCCGATGGCGCGATGCAGCAGACCGACCGCCAGTCCGCCGACGATCGGTACCGCGAGCGTTGCCGCCACCACCCAGCGTGCGTCGGTTTCCATCACGCGGCTGCGCGGCGAGATCAACAGCAGCTCGTTGAGCCAGCCGACGACGGCCACGAAGGCATTGGCGGCCACCGCGGCCAGCACGCCGCTGACCGCGCCCAGTGCCACCAGGGCCGCGATGCGTCGCACTCCGGGCACTCCGCCGTCGGTGCGCGCCGGTGCCTGCCTGTCGCCCATGCGCGTGCTCCCCCATGCCGGCGGCGAGCGCGCGTGCGCAGCGTCAATCCGGACGCGTACGCGCCGCCGCGCGCGCCGCTGCCCCGATCATGCCGCAAGCCGGCCGCCGATGCCGCCATGCGGCAGGCCCACGGGGGCCGCCGCTATACTGCGCGGCCGATCACCGACGCTGCCCACCGATGACCTTCCAGGATCTGATCCTGCGCCTGCAGACCTACTGGGCCGAGCAGGGCTGCGCCATCGTGCAGCCGCTCGACATGGAGGTCGGCGCCGGCACCTTCCACTGGGCCACCTTCCTGCGCGCGGTCGGGCCGGAACCCTGGAACACTGCCTACGTGCAGCCCTCGCGCCGGCCGACCGACGGCCGCTACGGCGACAACCCCATGCGGCTGCAGCACTACTATCAGTTCCAGGTACTGATGAAGCCGGCGCCGGCGAACCTGCAGGGCCTGTTCCTCGACAGCCTGCGCGCGCTGGGCTTCGATCCGCTGGTGCACGACGTCCGCTTCGTCGAGGACAACTGGGAGTCGCCCACGCTGGGCGCCTGGGGGCTGGGCTGGGAGGTCTGGCTCAACGGCATGGAGGTCACCCAGTTCACCTACTTCCAGCAAGTGGGCGGCCTGGAGTGCGATCCGGTGGCCGGCGAGCTCACCTACGGGCTCGAGCGCCTGGCGATGTACATCCAGGGCGTCGAGTCGGTCTACGACCTGGTGTGGTCCGACGCCGGCGGCCGCCGGGTCACCTACGGCGAGGTCTACCACCAGAACGAGGTCGAGCAGAGCGCCTACAACTTCGAGCGCGCCGACACCGCCACGCTGTTCGCGCGCTTCGCCGCCGCCGAGGACGAATGCCAGCGCCTGCTGGCGCTGGAGACGCCGCTGCCGCTGCCCGCCTACGAGCGGGCCATCCAGGCCAGCCACGCCTTCAACCTGCTCGATGCGCGCGGCGCCATCTCGGTGACCGAGCGGCAGGCCTACATCCTGCGCGTGCGGACGCTGGCGCGCGGCTGTGCGCAGGCCTACTACGCGGCCCGCGAGGCGCTGGGCTTTCCCTCGCTTCCGCGCACCGACGCCACCGCCTGAGCTGCGCTCAACGCGCGGGCGGTTCGTGCAGGCGGCAGGCCATGCGCAGCGCCAGCGGGCCGTCGCTGCGCGGGCAATCGGGCGTCACCGGCGGTGCCGGACGGGGCACGGGATCGCCTTGGCTCGGCAGCTGCCTCGGCGCGATCGCCGGCGGCGCTTCGGTGGTGGCGATGGCGCCGGCGAGCGCGTCCGTCAGCGGCGCCTGCCAGCTGAGCACGATCCCGATCGCGATGCCGGCAAGCAGGGTCAGCACCGCGTCGCGGCGGCGCAGACGGCGGCGCAGCGCGATGTCGTGCTCTTCGATGATCCGCGGCATCGACTGAACTCCGGAAGGTTCGCGGCATTCCATCACCGGCGGTCCGCGATCGGCGCCGCGGTCCGGTCGAGTGGTGCCTGCGGCCGGATGGTCGCACGGCCGCACCCGGGGTCTGCAGCATTCCGTGGCACGTACGCGCGCGTTGCAAGACAATACGCGGCCCCCAACGTGCCGGCCTGACGATGTCCGACGAGCTGCTCATCGAAATCGGTTGCGAGGATCTGCCCGCGCGCTACGTGCGGCCCCTCGCCGAATGCCTTGCGGACAGCGTCCGCGACGGGCTCGACGAGCGCGGTGTCGCGCATGGCGAGGTGCGGGCCCTGGGCACGCCGCGCCGGCTGGCCGTTCTGATCGACGCGGTCGCCGCGCGCCAGCCGGACCAGGAGCGCGCGCGCAAGGGGCCGAGTGTCAAGGCCGCCTTCGACGCCGAGGGCGCGCCGACGCGCGCGGCCGAGGGCTTCGCGCGCTCCTGTGGCGTGACCGTGGACGACCTGCTGCGCGAGGACGACTATCTGGTCTATCGCGCCACCGAGACCGGCCGCGACACCGCCGCGCTGCTGCCCGGCATCCTGGAGGGTGCGCTGCAGGCCATGGACGCCACCGTCCCGCGCCGCATGCGCTGGGACGCGACCGAGGCCACCTTCGCGCGGCCGGTGCGCTGGCTCGTCGCGCTGCTCGGCGACACCGTCGTTCCCTGGTCGGCCTTCGGTCTCGACGCCGACCGGACGACCCATGGCCACCGCTTCCACGCTCCCGACGCCATCGCTCTGGCGCGGGCGGCGGACTACGAGGGCGCGCTGCGTGCGGCGAAGGTAGTGGCGGACATGCAGGCGCGCCGCGATGCGGTGCGCGAGCAGGTCGAGGCCGAGGCGCGCGGTTGCGGCGGTACCGCGCGCATCACCGACGAACTGCTCGAAGAGGTCGCCGCGCTGGTGGAATGGCCGGTGGCGGTGCGCGGGCGCATCGGCGCCGAGTTCATGGGACTGCCGCCCGAGGTCATCGTCACCACGGTGGAGACCAACCAGCGCTACTTCACGGTCTTCGACGACGCCGGCGCGCTGCTGCCGGCCTTCATCACCGTGGCGAACATCGCATCGCGCGATCCGCAGCAGGTCGTGGCCGGCAACGAGCGCGTGGTGCGACCGCGGCTCGCCGACGCGCTGTTCTTCTGGAACCAGGACCGCCGCCAGCCGCTCGCCGATTTCCTGCCGCGCCTGGCCGATGCCACCTTCCAGAAGGACCTCGGCACCATCCGCGACAAGGTCGATCGCGTTACCGCGCTGGCGCGCGACCTGGCCGCCGCGCTGGACGCCGACGGCGCCGCCTGCGAGCGCGCGGCCCTGCTGTGCAAGGCCGACCTCGCCACCCAGATGGTCTTCGAGTTCCCCGAGCTGCAGGGCATCATGGGCGGCTACTACGCGCGCGAGGCGGGCGAGCCCGCGGCGGTCGCCGATGCCATCGCCGAGCACTACCAGCCGGTGGGCGCCGGCGCACCCATTCCGGCTACTGCCGCCGGGCGCGTGGTGGCGCTGGCCGACAAGCTCGACACGCTCGCCGGCATCTTCGCGGCCGGGCAGCCGCCCACCGCCAGCAAGGATCCCTTCGCGCTGCGGCGCGCCGCCATCGGGGTGCTGCGCATCGTGCTCGAGGGCGGTCTCCGGCTCGATCTCCGCGCATGGCTGTCGACTGCCATCGACGCCCAGCCGGTCGACTGCGATCGGGCTGCCGTGCTCGGGCAGCTCTGGGCCTTCGTCGCCGAACGCCTGCGCGGCGTGCTCGCCGAGGACGGCATCGGCCGCGAGACCTTCGACGCGGTGGCCGCGCTGGACGTGGTCGACGTCGGCGATTTCGCGGCGCGCGCGCGCGCCGTGCGTGCCTTCACCGCCATGCCCGAGGCCGCCCAGCTCGCCGCGGCGCACAAGCGCGCCCGCAACGTGCTGCGCCAGGCCGACAGCGACAGCGGCGGCGAGCCGGATCCGGCGCGTTTCGTCGACGACGCCGAGCGCGCGCTCGCCGACAGCCTGGCGGCGCAGGCCGCCCGGCAGGAGGCTCACCTGCGCGACGGCGCCTATGCCGAGGGGCTGCGCGCGCTGGCAGCCCTGCAGGCGCCGGTGGACGCCTTCTTCGACGCCGTGATGGTCAACGCCGATGATCCCGCGCTGCGCGCCAATCGCCTGGCGCTGCTCGGCGCGCTCGATCGGACGTGCCGCCGGGTGGCCGATCTGTCATTGCTGTCGGGCTGAGACACCGCGGTAGGGTCGCCATTGCGGCGCTGCTCCGACGTCGCGGTCCCGCCCGCCCCCGATATTGCGGTGCCGGACCGGTCCCGGGATACGGACGCCGCGCGACGCGGACCCCCGGCGGCGCGACATAATGCCGTCCGGGATCACTGAGCCGAGGCGCGCATGACTGCTGTCAGTCGCATCATCGTCGTCGAGATCGACGCGCTGCTTCCCGCCGGGGCAGAGACGGACGCGGCGTCGCACGCGCTGCCGGTGGGGGCGCTGGAGACGCTGTCGCGGGCCCAGCACGCGGGCGCGCGCATCTATCTGCTGACGGCGCCCCTGGGACGCTCGGACGGTGCCGGACTCGATCCGCTGCTGGCGCGCTGCGAGCATATCGGCCGCCAGCTCCAGGAAACCGGAAGCCGGCTCGACGGGGCGCTCGTGCCCGAGGCCGGTGATACGCCGGAGGCGCGCGGCGCGGCTGCGCTGCGGGATCTCTGCGGCCGCCTGCAGTGCGATCCGGTCAGTCTCGAGCTCGTCGCGTGCAGCGCACCGGTGCGTGCCGTCGCGGGCGCGGTAGGTGCCGGGCGCGTGCACGAAGCCACCGGCGGCGCCTTCCCCGATCTGGCGCCCGGCTGACCGTTACCGTCAGCGCGTTGCGCGCCGCCGCACGACGTGCACCGCCACATCCTCGACATCGGCAACCGCGCCGGGCTTGTGCACGGTCACCTCGGCTGCGGCGATGCGTCCGTCGTCGAGCAGGGCGTCGGCGATGGCGACCGCCAGGGTCTCGACGAGCTCGGGTTGGCGCTGCGCGCAGAGGGTGCGCACGGTGGCGGTGACCTCGTCATAGTCGACGGTGTCGGCGACGGCGTCGCTGGCGCCGGCCGGCGCGAGGTCGATGGTCAGTTCGACGTCCACCGTCAGCGGACGCTCGGCGTCGCGCTCGAAGGCGTAGACCCCGACGATGCCCTCGGCACGGATGCCGCGCAGGATGATGCGGTCGCCCGGCTCAGGCATGGGTGGCCTCCGGCGGGGTGAGCGATGCCAGCGGCCAGCGCGCGCGTACATCCGCGACCGCGCCGGGCGGGTCGAAGCGCCGCAGCCAGCCGGTGTAGGCGACCATCGCGGCATTGTCGGTGCAGAAGGCGGGCGGCGGCAGATGCACGCGATGGCCGCCGGCTTCGGCGTCGGCGTGCAGGCGTTCGCGCAGGCGCCGGTTGGCGGAAACCCCGCCCGCCACCACCAGGCGTTCGTGCCCGGTGTGCGCCAGCGCGCGCCGGCACTTGCCGGCCAGCACGTCCACGCAGGCCTCCTCGAAGGCACGGGCAACGTCGGCGCGGGTGGTGTCGTCGAGGCGCTCCTGCTTGTCG
This sequence comes from Algiphilus sp., assembly GCF_023145115.1. Lineage (NCBI taxonomy): Bacteria > Pseudomonadati > Pseudomonadota > Gammaproteobacteria > Nevskiales > Algiphilaceae > Algiphilus > Algiphilus sp. The sequence goes on along the minus strand of NZ_JAGLEJ010000027.1, from coordinate 4,639 downwards.
CACAGCACGCGCACCGCGGTCTTGAGGCCGGAGAAGCTGAAGTCGAGGTCGTCGCGGTCGAGCAGCGGCCGCGGCAGGCGGAAGCGCGCGGGATCGCCGCGTTCGGCCAGACGGGCGAGGTGGGGGCCGCCGGGGTAGGGCAGCCCGAGCAGCGCCGCGGTCTTGTCGAAGGCTTCGCCGACGGCATCGTCGAGGCTTTCGCCGAGCAGCGCGTAGCGCCCCGGCGCCGTGACATCGACCAGCATGGTGTGCCCGCCGGACACCAGCAGCGCGACGAAGGGAAACGCCGGCGGGTCATCGGGGTCGAGCATCGGCGCCAGCAGGTGCGCCTCCATGTGATGCACCGGCAGCAGCGGCAGACCGAAGGCGGTGGCGATGCCGGCTGCCGTCGCCGCGCCCACCAGCAGCGCGCCGGCCAGTCCGGGGCCCGCGGTGTAGGCTACGGCGTCCAGGTCGGCGGGCGCGATGCCGGCCTGCCGGCAGGCGTCGTCCAGCAGCCCGGTCATGCGTGCGAGATGATCGCGCGCTGCCAGCTCGGGCACGACTCCGCCATAGGCGGCGTGGAGGTCGGTCTGCGAGTGCAGCGCGTGCGCGCGCAACTGCCCGTCGTAGACGGCCACGGCAGTCTCGTCGCACGACGATTCGATGGCGAGCACGGTGGTCACGGGACGCGATGGTACAGCGCCGCGACCGGGCGGGCGGCGGTCGTGCCGGGCGGGTACGCGCCGGCCTGCCGACGCCGTCCGCGACCGCCGGCGGGTGCCGTCACGCGGCGCTTTGCATCGCGCGTGTCCGCGGCCTACAATTGCGCCCCTTTTTTCGGCGGCCCCGCCACGAGAGTCGATCGCCTATGCCCAGTGTCCGCGTTCGTGACAACGAACCCTTCGAAGTCGCCATTCGCCGCTTCAAGCGCACGTGCGAGCGCGCCGGTGTCATCACCGACGTCCGCAAGCGCGAATACTTCGAGAAGCCGAGCCAGGAGCGCAAGCGCAAGCGCGCTGCCGCCGTCAAGCGGCAGATGAAGCGCGTGTCGCGCGAGACCGCTCGCCGCACGCGACTGTACTGACCGCCCGAGCCGGCGGTCATGAGCACGCTCAAGGAGCGGCTTTCCGCGGACATGAAGACGGCCATGCGTGCGGGCGAGAAGCCCCGTCTGGCCGTCATCCGGATGCTGCAGGCAGCCATCAAGCAGCGCGAGATCGACGAACGCGTCGAGCTCGATGATGCCGCCTGCCTGGCCATCGTGGAAAAGCAGGTCAAGCAGCGCCGCGACGCTGCCACGCAGTACCGCGAGGGTGGTCGCGTCGAGCTCGCCGAGCAGGAGGACTTCGAGGCGGGCGTGCTCGCCGAGTACCTGCCGCAGCCGCTGAGTGACGACGAGCTGACCGCCCTCATCGACGAGGGCATCGCCGAGACCGGTGCCGCCGGCATGCCCGACATGGGCAAGGTGATGAGCTGGCTCAAGCCGCGCGTTGCCGGGCGCGCCGACATGGGTGCGCTCTCCGGCCGGGTGCGGTCGCGTCTGAACTGATCGGCAGCCGGTGGCCGGCGGCCGCATACCCGAGTCCTTCATCAGCGATCTGCTGGCGCGCGTCGATATCGTCGACGTGATCTCGCCGCGCGTGGATCTCAAGCGCGCCGGGCGCGAGTGGCGCGGACTCTCGCCGTTCTCCAACGAGAAGACACCGAGCTTCTTCGTCAGTCCGGCGAAGCAGATGTACTTCGACTTCAGCTCGGGCCAGAACGGCAACGCCATCGGCTTCCTGATGGCGTACGAGCGTCTGGACTTCGTCGAGGCGGTCGAGGAGCTGGCGCGCCAGCTCGGTCTGGAAGTGCCGCGCGAAGGCGGGCGGGGCGGGCCATCGCGCGCCGCCACGGCCGGGCCGCTGGAGGCACTGGAGACCGCGCAGCGCCACTTCGAGGGGCAGCTGCGACGCTCGCAGGTGGCCATCGACTACCTCAAGCGGCGTGGCGTCGACGGCGCCACTGCCCAGGCCTTCGGGATCGGTTTCGCGCCCGACAGCTGGGACAGCCTGACACGGCAGTTCTCCGACCCGCGGCACGCGCTCGCCGCCGGCCTGCTCATCGCGCGCGATGACGATCCCGCGCGCGGCTGCTACGACCGCTTCCGCAATCGGCTGACCTTCCCCATCCGCGATACGCGCGGGCGGGTCATCGCCTTCGGCGGGCGCACGCTGGGCGTCGACCCGGCCAAGTATCTCAACAGTCCGGAGACCGACCTCTTCCACAAGGGGCGCCAGCTCTACGGCCTCTACGAGGCGCGCCAGGCCGAGTCGCATCCCTCCGAGCTGTTCGTGGTCGAGGGCTACATGGACGTGGTCGGGCTCGCGCGTCACGGCATCCGCACGGCGGTCGCCACGCTGGGTACCGCGACTACCTCCGACCATCTGCACCTGCTCTTTCGCAGCACGCGCCGGGTGGTGTTCTGCTTCGACGGCGATGCCGCAGGCCGGCGCGCGGCGTGGAAGGCGCTGGAGCAGGCGCTGCCGACCCTCGGGCCGGGGCGCGAGGTGCGCTTCATGTTCCTGCCCGACGGGCACGATCCCGACAGCCTGGTCGCCGAACAAGGCGTCGAGGCGTGGGCGCGGGCGCTGGAGGCGGCGCAGCCGCTGAGCCGCTTCCTGCTCGACAGCGTGTCGGCGGAGTGCGACCTGACCTCCCCCGACGGCCGCGCGCAGCTGGTGTCGCGCTGCAAGCCGCACCTCGACCGCATCGAGGACGCCGCCACCCGGACCGCGATCGTCGACGCGCTGGTGCCGCGCACCCGTCTCAGTCACGCCGAGCTCGAATCGATCCTGCGCGGCAACCGCGCCGCCGGAGCGGAGGCAGGTGCCGGCGGTGGCGCCGAGCGCCGCCAGAAGCCCGTCGGCCGGGCGCTGCAACTGCTGCTGGAGACGCCCGCCCTGGCCGCGCGCGTGGCCGATCTGGAGGAACTGGCGCAGGCGGCGCAGCCCGGGGTCGATCTGCTGGTGGCGGTGCTGGACCATCTGATCGAGTATCCCGACACCACCGCGGCCGGCCTGCTGCGCGACTGGCACGACCCCGAGCAGCGCGCCATCCTGGAGAAGCTGGCGCGGCCGCAGGCGCTGCCGCCGGCCGATCCGGATTCGGAGTTCGACGAGATCATCGCGCGGTTGCGTGATCGCGGTCGGCGCCTGCGCGTGCAGGAGCTGCTCGACGCCGCCGGTGCCCGCGAACTGAGCGCCGGGGAAATGGCGGAACTGCGCGCCCTGACCGCGGCGCGGGCTGCCGCCCAGCCGCGCGCGGACGAGTAGGCGGCGTCGGCGGCGGCACTATTGCGCCGGGACGCGGTCCAACGCGCCCACGCAACAATTGCGGCCGCTCTTGAAAGAACGGCCGGCTCACCCTGATATACTGTCAGATTCCCGTTGGTCGAATGCGCGCGAGACTGTCTGCATGAATCTTGAAAAGCAGTCCCAGATGAAACTGCTGATCGCCCGCGGCAAGGAGAAGGGCTACCTTACCTATGCCGAGGTCGCGGATCATCTGCCCGAGGTCGTTGATTCCGAACAGATCGACGACATCATCAGCATGATCCAGAACATGGGGATCACCGTCCACGAGGAAACGCCGGACGACGAGACCCTGCTGCTGTCGAACACCACGAGTTCCGACAGCGAAGAGGACGACGAGGCGGTCGAGGAAGCCGCGGCCGCGCTGGCCGCGCTCGATGACCAGTTCGGTCGCACCACCGATCCGGTGCGCATGTACATGCGCGAGATGGGCAGCGTCGAGCTGCTCGATCGCGAAGGCGAGATCCGCATCGCCAAGCGCATCGAGGAAGGCCTGAACGAGGCCATGCGCGCGGTCGCCCAGCTCCCCGAGTCGGTGGCGATCATGCTCGAGGCGTGGGCGGCGCATCAGGAGGGCAACCGCCGGCTGGCCGAGATCGTGGCCGGCTTCATCGATCCCGAGACCGGTTATCCCGAAGGCCAGGGGCCCGAGGCCGAGGCCGACGCCGAGGAAGCGGTCTCCGATGCCGACGGCGACGAGGAAGACGACGCCGACGAGGACGAGGACGACGATACCCCGACGCCCACCGGTCCCGACCCCGAGATCTGCGCCGAGCGCTTCGCCGAGCTGCAGCGGCTCTACGACGTTGCCTGGGACGCGCTCGAGAAGCGCGGCGCCGGCGACAAGAAGACCGAGGAAGCCCGCGAGGCACTGGCCTATCACGTCATGCGCTTCAAGCTCTCGCCCAAGCTGCACGGCGAGATCATGGACAATCTCCATACGCGCATCGACCAGATCCGCGGGCTCGAGCGTCGCTTCCTGCGCATCTGCGTGCACGAGGCCGGCATGGACCGGGACGACTTCCGCCAGAAGTTCCTGAATGCCGAGACCGATGCCGCGCTGCTCGAGAAGCTGATCCGCGCCAAGCGCAACTACTCGCGCGAGATCGGTGCGCGGCGCGAGGAGCTCGAGGGACTGCAGAACAAGCTGCGCCAGATCGAGTCCGACAATCTCATCACCATCGCCGAGATCAAGGACATCAACCGGCGCGTGGTCATGGGCGACGCCAAGGCCAAGCGCGCGAAGAAGGAGATGGTCGAGGCCAACCTGCGCCTGGTCATCTCCATCGCCAAGAAGTACACCA
>NZ_JAGLEJ010000026.1 GCF_023145115.1 Algiphilus sp. | reverse complement strand
TGCAGTTCCTGGACCTGATCCAGGAGGGCAACATCGGCCTCATGAAGGCGGTGGACAAGTTCGAGTTCCGCCGCGGTTTCAAGTTCTCGACCTACGCCACCTGGTGGATCCGGCAGGCCATCACGCGCTCGATCGCCGACCAGGCGCGCACCATCCGCATCCCGGTGCACATGATCGAGACGATCAACAAGCTCAACCGCATCTCGCGCCAGATGCTGCAGGAGTACGGCCGCGAGCCGACGCCGGAAGAGCTTGCCGAGCGCATGGAGATGCCCGAGGACAAGGTCCGCAAGGTGATGAAGATCGCCAAGGAGCCGATCTCGATGGAAACGCCGATCGGTGACGACGAGGATTCGCATCTGGGCGATTTCATCGAGGACGTGGCCGCCATCTCGCCGGTCGATTCCACCACCGGCGAGTCGCTGCGCGAGGCCACCTACGGCATTCTGTCGAGCCTGACGCCGCGCGAGGCCAAGGTGCTGCGCATGCGTTTCGGCATCGACATGAACACCGACCACACGCTGGAAGAGGTCGGCAAGCAGTTCGATGTCACCCGCGAGCGCATCCGCCAGATCGAGGCCAAGGCGCTCCGCAAGCTCCGCCATCCGACGCGCGCCAACTACCTCCGCAGCTTCCTGGACGAATCCGGCGGCAGCTGATGCGCCTGCGTGCGACCGTGGCGCTGATGCTGACAGTCAGCGCCGCGCCGGTCGCCGCCGAGCGTGCCGATCTGAACGTCGGCGGCGCGTTCTGGTGGACCCAGCTGGAGGGTACGCTCGACAACGGCGAGCGGCTGGCGGTCGGCCGCGACCTGGCGCTCGACAGCGATGACAACGTCATCGCCGAGGCCACCGTCACGCTGGGCATTCCGGGGCGGCCCGAACTCCTGTTCGAGTATGCGCGGCTCGGCGCGAGCGGCAGCACGGAGGTCGATCGCGACCTCGCCATCGGCGACCTGACGCTGATCGCCAACCGCGGCACGCTCGACACGCGCGTGCGTGCGGACGACGGCCTGGTGGCGCTGCGTCGCACCTTCCGGCTGGGCTGGCTGCGCGTGGCGCCCGGCGTCGCGCTCCGGCACGTCAGTGGCGATGTCCTCTACGTCGAGGATGCGCCGCTCCAGGGCATCACGCGCGAGCGCCAGGCGGTGTCGCGCACCTTCCCGATGGCGCATCTCGGACTCGGCATCGGCGCCGGGCGTCTGCGCTTCGAGGGGCGCGGGCACTATGTCGCGCACGACAGCGACCGCGTGTTCGATCTGCGCGGCGTGCTCTGGATGCATCCCTCGCCGCGACAGCATCTGCGCATCGGCGTGGGCTGGCAGCTGCGCGACTACCGCTTCTCCGAAGCCGATGGCGACGGCGCCGATCTGCGCGTCGACGGCCTGCAGGTGCTGCTCGGCGGGCGCTGGTAGCGTCGGCCGCGCGCGGAAGCGCCGGCGCGGTCCGGTCGGCTCAGTGGCGGAGGCGGGCCATGCCGCCGGTGCGTCGCACGCGCAGACCGTGGGCGACGGCGACCGTCATGCCGCAGATCCCGGTGCCCAGCAGCCAGAACAACAGGGCGAAGGCCGGGCCGAGCGCCATGGTCGCGGCGGCCAGTGCCGCGGCGAGCGCCACCAGCCCGGTGGCACGCCGCGCGTGCGTCGCTGCGGACGTCAGCGCCGGGTACCCGATGCGGCGCCGCTCGCTGCGCTGGGCGGACGCCAGCACCGCCGTGCCGACGAGCATGAGCACCAGGGCCGGGATCACGCCGCGCTGCCCCGGATGGCGTCGGCGCGCGTCACCGCCGTCGTTCCGTGACGCGGCAACAGCGCGCGCCAGGCGCCCGCGCTCAGCAGCCCGAAGGTGATGAACGCGAGGTCGCATCCGGCGGTGGCCCAGTCGCCGCGCGACACCGTGCGCAGCAGATGGTCGCCGGTGGTCAGCGCATTGAGCAGCGGCAGGGCGCAGAGTCCCGCCGCAAGCGCGCCGAGCTGCAGGCGCAGGTGCGGCATCCCGGGGCGGAGAAGTCCGGCGAGCAGGCTGCAGCCCCAGGCGCCGAGGAAGACCGCGATCTCGGTATCCGCGCGTCCCGGCATGTCGGGCAGCAGGCGGTTGGCGGCGAGCATCGCGACCGTCGCCAGTGCGAGGCCGGCGGTCGATGCGCCGCCCACTGCCTGCACGATCCGGTAACCGAGGCGACCGGCGCGCTGCGCGCGCTTGTCGAGCCAGACCAGGAAGCCGGTGGCGATGACGGCGCAGCAGCACAGCCCCATCAGGAAGTACAGCCAGAGCACGGACCAGTGGTCGAACATCGCGATGTGCAGGCCGGTCAGGAACCGGTAGACCGTCATCGCCGGACCGACGCGCTGGTGATGCATGAGCGCGCCGGATGCGCCGTCGAAGGTGAGCTGTTCGTAGTCGTAGCCGATGGTGTCGCCGGTGTACCGGTACATCGCCACATAGGCGTCGGCGTCGCCCGGGTGGATGACACCGATGCCCAGCGGCCGGCCGCCGCCCCAGATGCGGTCGGCCTCGGCCACCATGGCATCGACCGAGGCCAGCGCCCCGGGGCGGCCGGCGGGCTCCCGGTCCGGGTGCGGGAACGCGTCGTGGAAGAAGGTATCCGCATCGGGGTAGGCCGCCAGCACGCCCGCCGGCATGTGCATGTGGGCGAAGATGATCAGGCCCGACAGCGTCATGACGAACAGGAACGGCAGGGCCATGACGCCGCCGATGTTGTGCAGATCGAGCAGTGCGCGGCCGCGGGCGCGTTCGGCGCGGAAGCTGAACAGATCGCGCAGGATGCGCCGGTGCACGATGACGCCGGACACGGACATCGCCAGCACCACCATGGCGGCGAGCCCGACGATCCAGTACCCGAGCATCGGCATGCCCGCCTTGTCGAGATGCAGGCCGTAGTGCATCGGGTAGAAGAACCCGCCGGCACCGAGCGTGCCCGGCGGGGGCAGCATCTCGCCGGTGCCGGGGTCCACGAAGCGCTGAAGGTGGGTATCGCCGGGGCCGTGGTAGTGAGCCGCGTAGACCGGTCGGCGCGGGCTCGGCGGGTACAGGAACACCGGTTCGTCCTCGACCTCCAGATCGCCGAGAACGGTGGCGAGCGCGGCGTCGTAGCCGACGTCGCCGGTCGCCGCCGCCCGGGTCTGCGGCATCATCCAGCGGTCGAGCTCGTCGTCGAATACCGAGATGGTGCCCATGAAGAAGATCAGGAACACGAGGCCGCCGAAGAGGATGCCGGCCCAGGTGTGCAGCAGGTTCATCGATTGCCGGAGCGAGCGCGTCACAGGCTGCCCCCGACATCGGTGGCGATGACGGCGAGCGCACCCGTTGCAGCGCACAGCGCGGACGCCAGCCAGCCCCGCCACAGCGGCTGTGCGGCGAAGGCGTAGAGCGCCAGCACGAGCCAGACGGGGAGAGAGGCGAACAGCGGCCAGCCCACCGCCTCGGCGCGCGCCACACCGGCGAGACGCAGCAGCGTGGTGGCGGCGACCGTGAGGCCGGTGGCACCCATGTAGGCCAGGGGCAGGGCCGCGATGCTGCGCAGGGTCGCTTCCACCACGCCGCTCGGGGCGAAGGCTCTACGGTGCACGCTCGCGCTGCGGTTCGATACCATGAATACAAATGATAAAGGTTAGCGACATGAAATGCCGTTCCCCCGGCCTCCGGTGCCGCGCATTCGGACTGCTGTGCCTCGTGCTGACCGGCGCCGCCGCGGCCGAGCGCGAGCAGGCGCCCGTGCTGGGGGCGGATCTCGGGGCCTTCGACTATCCGCATCCCGTCGAGCGGATCGCGCTCGACGGTCCGCACGGTGACGTCGCGATGGCCTACATGGATATCCGTCCGCAGGGCGGAGGCGATGCACCGGTGGCGCTGCTTCTCCACGGCAAGAACTTCTGCGGCGCCTACTGGGAGGACACCGCGGCGGCGCTGATCGCACGCGGCATGCGGGTGGTCGTTCCGGATCAGGTCGGCTTCTGCAAGTCCGGCAAGCCCGCAGCCTATGCCTACAGCTTCCATCAGCTCGCGGCCAATACGCGGGTACTGCTCGACGCGCTCGCCGTCGACCGGGTGGCGGTGGTGGGCCATTCGATGGGCGGCATGCTGGCCATGCGCTTCGCGCTGATGTACCCGGAGCGCACGCAGCAACTGGTGCTGGTGAATCCGATCGGTCTCGAGGACTGGAAGGCGAAGGGCGTGCCGTATCGCGGTGTGCCGGCGTGGTACGAGCGCGAACTCGGCAAGGACTACGCTGCCATCAAGGCCTATCAGCGCTCGAGCTACTACTTCGGTGAATGGAAGCCGGCCTACGCGCGCTGGGCCAGGATGCTGGCCGGGATGTACGGCGGGGACGATGTCGCGCGTGTCGCCTGGGCGCAGGCGCTGACCTACGACATGGTCTACACGCAACCGGTGGTGCACGAGCTGGAGAACATCGCCGTGCCGACGACCCTGCTGATCGGCCAGCGCGATCGCACGGCGCTCGGCAAGGACCTGGTGCCGGAGGCGGTACGCGAAACCCTGGGGCGCTACCCCGAACTGGGTTCTCGCGCGGCAGAGCGCATTCCGGACGCGGTGCTCGTCCCGTTTCCCGAACTGGGGCACCTTCCGCACATCGAGGCGCCCGAGCGGTTCAATGCCGCGCTAGTGCAGGCGCTGGACGATCAGGGCGTGCCGGCGGTCTCGGCGGAGTAGGCCGGCGTGTAGACCACCGATTCCTGCCGCGAGTAGTAGCGCGCCAGCGCCTTGATCTCGCGGTCGCTCAGGTTGGCCGCCTGGCCGTTCATGACGGCGTTCTTGCGGGCGCCGGAACGGTACTGCTCCAGCGCCGCCGCCAGGTAGTCGGCGTGCTGGCCCGCGAGCAGCGGATAGCTCGGCTGGATGGTCTTGTTGCCGCTTTCGCCGTGGCAGGCCGCGCAGGTGGCGACCAGCTCCTGGAGCGAGCGATCCTCGGCGCTGGCACCGGCTGCGGCGCAGAGCAGGAGAAGGGCTAGGGTCTTGCGCATGGGGTCGAAATACCTGGCTGCTTCAGCGCTTCGGCGCCTGGGAGAAGAAGGCGGCGATATCGGCGATTTCCTGGTCCGTCATCGGGCCGGCCTGGGCCCGCATCGTGGGATGCTGGCGATCGCCGGCGCGGTACGCCTTCAGGGCCGAGACGAGATACTCCGCGTTCTGGCCGCCGAGCTTGGGCACGCTGTAGGTCGGGTACACGTTGTTGTACCCGGGGATGCCGTGGCAGCCCATGCAAGTGTTCGACAGCACGGCGCCATGCTCGGGGTCACCGGAAGCCGCTGCAACCGAGCTGACCAGGGCGGCGATGGCGACGGCCAGTGCGCTCAGACCTCTCATCTCAAAAAAGACTCCGACAGAGGATGCCCTGCAGGGGCGTCCGGGGGTGCCAAAAATGGGGCGCAATGATCGCCGAACCGCCCGAGGAGGTCAACACGACGGCGGCGTGCCGGGCTTTTGCTATGGTGCCGGCATGACCGATGCCGGAACGCGCATGCGTACTTCCAGCGCCGCCGATAGCGCGGCCGCGGCCTCCGGTGGATCGACCCGCGACTTCGCCGCGGTCGACCTCGGATCCAACAGCTTCCATCTGCTCGTGGCGCGTGTCGGCGAGGACGGGCTGATGCAGGTGATGGATCGTCTGCGCGAACCGGTTCGGCTGGCCGCCGGGCTGGACGCCGACCAGCGGCTGTCGGCCGATGCCCGCTCGCGCGCGCTGGCCTGTCTGGGGCGGTTCGGGGAGCGCATCCAGCATCTGCCCGAGAACCGGGTCCGCGTGGTGGGCACCAACACGCTGCGGGAGATGTATCAGGGAGCGGCGTTCATCGAGACCGCCGAGGCCGCGCTGGGCCACGACATCGAGGTGATCTCGGGCGCCGAGGAAGCCCGACTGGTCTACGAGGGCGTGACGCGCGGGCTCGAGGCGGACATGCAGCGCAGTCTCGTCGTCGACATCGGCGGCGGCAGCACCGAGCTGGTGATCGGCGATCAGCGTGGCCCGCAGCTGCTGGAGAGCGTGGCGCTGGGCTGCGTGGTGCATACCCAGCGCTTCTTCGACGATGGCCAGATCACGCGCAAGCGCTTCAATGCGGCGCGTCTCGCCGCTCGCGTCGAGCTCGAGTATCTGGAACGCTCCTACCGCGAGGCCGGCTGGGACATGGTGATCGGCTCGTCCGGCACCGTGCGCGGGATCTGGCGGGTCCTCATGGCCCGGGGCTGGAGCGACGACGCGATCACGCGCGACGGGCTCGACAAGCTCGTCGAGCTGCTCATCGATACCGGCCGGATCAGCGCCATCCGCTTCGACGGGTTGCGCGACGATCGCAGGCCGGTATTCGCCGGCGGTGTCGCGGCGCTTGCCGGCATCTTCGACAGCCTCGGCATCGAGCGCATGCGCACCTCGGAGCGGGCGCTGCGCGAGGGACTCATCTACGACCTCTGCGAGCGCAACGGCGGCGACGCCATCCGCAGCGAGAGCGTGCTGGCGACGGCGCGCCGGTATGCCGTCGACGAGGCGCACGCCCGCGACGTCGTCGAGACTGCGCGCCACGCCCTCGACCAGGTCGCCGAGAGCTGGGAGCTGACCCAGCCGCAGCACGCCCGCCTGCTGGAATGGGCCGCGTTGCTGCACGAGGTCGGACTCTCCATCTCGCACGCGTCGTATCACAAGCACGGCGAGTACATCCTGCGCAACAGCGACATCCAGGGCTTCTCGCAGACCGAGCAGAAGCTGGTGTCGGTGCTCGTGCGCCTGCACCGCGGCAAGCTGTCGTCGAACGTGCTCGACGGCGTGCCCACCGTCTGGGCGCAGCCCGTGAAGCGGCTCGCGATCCTGCTGCGCATGGCCTATCTGCTCAACCGCTCCCGCAAGCCGGGCGTGGTGCCCGACTTCCGGCTGCGCGCCTCGCGCAACGCGCTCAATCTCGAGCTGCCCGGCCTCTGGCTGGAGAACAACCCGCTCACGCGCGCGGATCTCGAGCGCGAGGCCGGTCAGCTGAAAGCTACCGGTTATCGGCTCGGCATGGCCTGACCTGCACGCCACTGCGGTGCCGTCGCGATGGTGCCGTGCAGCATTGTCACTGACGGGCTTTTCCCCCCGATCACACAGGAGTATGTTGCTTCCGGGACGCACGAAGATGCGGCCTCGAACAACGACATACCTGCGAGACGAGGAGACACGCCGTGGCCATATCCATCCGCCAGTTGCGCTGGTTGGTGCTGCTGGGCTTTGCGGGCAGCTTCCAGGCCCATGCCATCAGCTACGAGTTCGGTGACATCACCGGCAGCTTCGATACCCGATTGTCCCTGGGCGCGACCGTCCGGACCCAGGATCCGGATCCTAAGAACTACGGCATAGCGAACTTCTACGAGGGCGAGCGCGGCACGGCCCGCTCGGTCAACGGCGACGACGGCAACCTCGTCTGGGACGCCGGCGACGTGACCTCCGCCGTCGCGGCGTCATCCCACGAGCTGGTCGCCAACTGGGAGAACTTCGCGTTCTTCACCCGCTTCCGCTTCGCTTACGACTTCAAGGCGCGCGGCAGCTCCAGCCCGCTGGGTCCGAAGGGCGAGTCGCGCGAGGGGCGCGTCAACGACCTCCTGGACCTCTTCGTCCAGGGCCGATTCCGCGTCTTCGACCGCAGCCTGCGCATCCGCGTCGGCCGCCAAGTGGTGAGCTGGGGCGAATCCACCTTCATCCAGAACGGCATCAACGTCATCAACGCGATCGACGTGTCGGCGCTGCGCTCGCCCGGCTCGCGTCTGCGCGATGCGCTGATCCCGTCGCCGATGGCGCACGTCAGCTACACGCTCACGCGCAACCTGAGCATGGAGGCGCTCTACATCGCCGACTTCGACGAGATCGAGATCGACCCGCGCTACGCCTACTTCTCGACCAACGATTTCGCCCCCATAGACGGCGACAAGGCCTTCCTGGGACTGGGGCGCCGGGCGGACGACAACCGCGCGCCCATACCGGTCGCATCGGGCGACGGCGAGGCGCAGCTCTGGTTCGATCGCGAGTACGTCGACCGACCCGAGGGCGATCAGCAGTACGGCATTGCCTTCCGCTACTTCGCGCCCGCGCTCAACAGCACCGAGTTCGGCATCTATTACCTGAACTACGACAGCCGCCTGCCGATCTTCTCGACGCGCAAGGGTGCTCCCGTTGCCTACGCCAACGCGGCTGGCGACCGCGCGCCGCTGGGCGCGCAGACCGGCACCTACATCATCGAGTATCCGGAGAATGTCGATCTGTTCGGCCTGAGCTTCAACACCCTCGGCCCGTTCGGTGTCGCCCTGCAGGGCGAGTACTCCTACCGCCCGAACCTTCCGCTGCAGCTCGCGGCCATCGACGTGTTCCTGCAGGCACTGGACGCTTCGCCACTGGCGGGGCCGGATGCCGCGAACATCGCCAACAACCTCGCCGACACGCGTGGCGGGTACGTGCAGAACGGCGAGATCGTGCAGGGCTACGAGCGCGTCGACGCGCATCAGTGGCAGATGACCGCGACGCAGAGCTTCGGGCCCACCTTCGGCGCCAGCCAGTTCGTCATGCTCGGCGAGGTCGGCGTCAACTATCTCGACCTGCCCGACGGCTTCATCTTCAACGGGCCCGGCGTGTCGCTGCCGGCGCCGGGTGGCGGCGAGCAGACGCCCGGCTTCCCCGGCACCGCGCTGTCCGGCGGATCGACCCAGCCCGGCGGCTTCGCCACCAGCACGTCCTGGGGCTACCGCATCCTGGGCCGCTTCGACTACGACAACCTCGTGGGTGCCGTCACCGCCTCGCCGCGGCTCGCGTTCTCCCACGACGTCAACGGCGTCGGCCCCAACTTCACCGAGGAGCAGATGGCGGTCACCGTGGGTCTCGGATTCAACTACCTCCAGGACTGGGGCGTCGACATCAGCTACACCAGCTACTTCGGTGGTGAGGTCTTCCGGGGCGAGGATCCCGCGCCTGCCGCCGACGGGCAGCCGCAGACCTGGGCCACGCACGCGAACGGGAACATCGATCGCGATTTCGTGAGCGCGAGCGTTTCCTACTCCTTCTGATCACCACCAGCACGGGAAGACGCACATGATGACCATCAAGCAAACACTGACCGCGCTGCTGCTGGGCTCCGTGACGGCGACCGCCTTCGGCGCCGTTTCGGAAGAGGAGGCCCAGCGACTCGGTCAGGACCTGACTCCCATCGGCGCCGAGCGCGCCGGCAACGAGGCGGGCACCATCCCGGCGTGGGATGGCGGCCTCACCGAGGTGCACCCCGACTTCGAGAAGGGCGGGCACTACCCCGATCCCTATGCCGACGACGAGCGCCTCTTCACCATCACCGGCAAGAACTACGAAAAGTACGAGGAGAACCTGAGCGCCGGCCAGATCGCGCTGCTCAAGCGCTACCCGACCTGGAAGATGCACGTCTATCCGACGCGCCGCTCCGCGGCCTATCCGGAAGGCATCTACGAGGAGACGAAGACCAACGCCACCAAGGTGGAGCTGGTCGAGGGCGGCAACGGCTTCGAGGGCACCACCGGCGGCGTGCCGTTCCCCATTCCGCAGTCCGGCCTCGAGGCGATCTGGAATCACCTGACGCACTACCGCGGCGACACCTACGCCACCACCTGGGAGCAGGCGGCGGTCACGCAGGGCGGCGACTACACCCTGGTCGACTTCGACTACGAGTACGACTTCGTCTACAGCAACCAGGACAAGTCGCCCAGCGAGCGCGAGGACAACCTGCTGTTCTACTTCCTGCAGGTCATCCGCGAACCTCCGCGCCTGGCCGGCAGCGCGCTGCTGGTCTACGAGTACGCCAACCAGGTCAAGCAGCCGCGTCGCGCCTGGACCTACAACCCGGGGCAGCGTCGCGTGCGGCTGGCGCCCAACGTGGCCTACGACAACCCGGGGACGGCGGCGGACGCGCTGCGCACCAACGACGACTTCGGCATGTACAACGGTGCCACCGACCGCTACGAGTGGACGCTGCACGGCAAGAAGGAGATGTACATCCCCTACAACAGCTACGAGGCCAACGGGCCGACGCTGTCGGTGGAGGAGATGGTGCGTCCGAACCACGTCAATCCGGAGCCGCTGCGCTACGAGCTGCACCGCGTCTGGGTGGTGGAGGCCAACCTCAAGGAAGGCACGTCGCACATCTACAAGCGCCGCATGTTCTATCTCGACGAGGACAGCTGGGGCATCGCGGTCACCGACAAGTACGACAACCGCGATCAGCTCTGGCGCGTGGACGAGGATCACAAGTACGCCTACTACGACATTCCCTTCCTGGCCCCCGGCATGGAGGTCAAGCACGACCTGCAGTCCGGCCGCTACATCGCGCTGTCGCTGCGCAACGACAAGGAGACCGTCTACAAGCCCATCGAGCGGACGCCGGCGGACTTCAGTCCGGCCGGCCTGCGCGACCTCGGTCTGCGCTAGCAAGGCGGCGATCGCATCCCTGCGTATTCGACCCGGCTCCGGCCGGGTCTTTTTTGTGCGCGCGCGCTACCATGCGCGCTTTCCCTTCCCCGGATCGCCAACAAGGGCATGCAGCACGAATACGATGCGGCCGCGGTCGAACAGGCCGCGCAGGCGTACTGGCAGGCGCACGACAGCTTCGCGGCCGAGCCCGGCGGTGTCACCGCCGGCGATGCGCGCCATTTCTACTGCCTGTCGATGTTCCCGTACCCCAGCGGCAAGCTGCACATGGGGCACGTGCGCAACTACACCATCGGCGATGCCATCGCGCGTGTCCGGCGCATGCAGGGCGATCGCGTGCTGCAGCCGATGGGATGGGACGCCTTCGGCCTGCCCGCCGAGAACGCCGCCATGGACAAGGGCGTGGCACCGGGTGCCTGGACCCGCGACAACATCGCGGCGATGCGCGCGCAGCTCAAGCGCCTCGGCTTCGCCTACGACTGGTCGCGCGAGTTCGCGACCTGCGATCCCGAGTACTACCGCTGGCAGCAGTGGTTCTTCCTCAAGCTGCTCGAGGCCGGGCTGGTCGAGCGGCGCAGTGCCGTCGTGAACTGGGATCCGGTCGATCAGACCGTGCTCGCCAACGAGCAGGTCATCGAGGGACGCGGCTGGCGTTCCGGCGCGCTGGTCGAGCAGCGCGAGATCCCGCAGTGGTTCATCCGCATCACCGACTACGCCGACCAGCTGGTGGACGATCTCGACAAGCTCGAGGGCTGGCCGGAGGCGGTCCGCACCATGCAGGCGAACTGGATCGGCCGCTCCTACGGCATCGAGATCGATTTCGCGCTCGCCGGTCGCGACGATCGCCTGACCGTGTACACCACGCGCCCCGACACGCTCCACGGCGTCACCTACATGGCGGTGGCCCCGCAGCATCCGCTGGCGCGCGAGGCGGCCGCCGGCAATGGCGATCTGGCGGCTTTCATCGAGGAGATCCGGCGCAGCGGCGTCTCCGAGGCCACGCTGGAGACCACCGAGAAGCGCGGCATGCCGCTGGGCATCGATGCCGTGCACCCGCTCACCGGCGAGACCGTGCCGGTCTGGGTCGCCAACTTCGTGCTCATGCGCTACGGCGCGGGTGCGGTGATGTCGGTGCCGGCGCACGACGAGCGCGACTTCGCCTTCGCGCGCGCCTACGATCTTCCGGTCCGGCCGGTGATCGGGCCGGACGCCAGCGGACCCGCCGATGTGAGCGAGGCCGCCTTCACCGAGAAGGGCATCGTCCATGCATCGGGCCGCTATACCGGCATGGACTTCGCGCAGGCCTTCGACGCCATGGCCGAGCAGCTGCGCGCCGACGGCATCGGTCGCGTGCGCACCAACTACCGGCTGCGGGACTGGGGCATCTCGCGACAGCGCTACTGGGGATGCCCGATCCCGGTCATCTACTGCGAGGCGTGCGGCGCGGTACCGGTTCCGGAGTCCGAGCTGCCGGTGCGGCTGCCCGAGGACCTCATGCCCGACGGCTCCGGCAATCCGCTGGCGCGCAACGACGCCTTCGTGCAGTGCGCCTGCCCGAAGTGCGGCGCAGCGGCGCGGCGCGAGACCGATACCTTCGATACCTTCATCGACTCGTCCTGGTACTACGCCCGCTTCGCCAGCGCGCACAGCCACGACGCCATGGTCGACGAGGGCGCGCGCCGCTGGCTGCCGGTCGATCAGTACGTCGGTGGTGTCGAGCACGCGGTGCTGCATCTGCTGTACGCGCGCTTCTTCACCAAGGCGATGCGCGACCAGGGCCTGCTCGACTGCGACGAGCCCTTCACCCGCCTGCTGACCCAGGGCATGGTGGTGGCGCCGACCTTCCTGCGCGAAGGCGACGACGGCCGCAAGCGCTGGTTCAATCCGGCGGAGGTCGACATCACGCGCGACGCACAGGGCGCGCCCGCCGGCGCGGTCGCGAAGGCGGACGGGCAGCCGGTGACCATCGGTGCCATCGAGAAGATGTCGAAGTCGAAGAACAACGGCGTCGACCCGCAGGCCATGATCGATGCCCACGGCGCCGACGCCGTTCGCCTGTTCATGATGTTCGCCGCGCCGCCGGACCAGTCGCTGGAGTGGAGCGATGCCGGGCTCGAGGGCGCCAGCCGCTTCCTGCGGCGGCTCTGGCGCCAGGTGCACGAGCACCTCGCCCTCGGTGCGCCGGCGGAAGACGCCGGCGACGACGGAGACGCGCGCGCGCTGCGCCGCCAGCTGCACGAGGCGCTGCGCAAGATCGACGACGACGTCAATCGCCGCCAGGTATTCAATACCGCCATCGCCGCCTGCATGGAGCTGCTCAACGCGGTCGGCCGCGCCGACCAGTCGCGTCCGACCATGCGCGCTGCCGTGCGCGAGCTGCTGGAAGCCCTGGTGCGCGTGCTGGCCCCCATCACGCCGCATATCGCGCACGCCCTGTGGGAGGCGCTCGGTCACGAGACGCCGGTGATCGCGGCGCCATGGCCGCAGGCCGATCCGGAAGCGCTGACCGCCGACGAAGTGACGCTGGTGGTGCAGGTCAACGGCAAGCTGCGCGGCCGTGTCACGGTCGCGGCCGAGGCCTCGCAGGACGACATCATCGCGGCCGCGCTGGCGGACGAGGCCGTCGCCCGCTTCGTGGGCGAGCAGCCGTTGCGCAAGCGCATCGTCGTGCCGGGCCGGCTCGTCAATCTCGTGGTCTGAGGACGGACATGGCCAGTCGCCGGCTCCTGCTCGCGAGTCTGCTGCCCGCCGCGCTGGCGGGCTGCGGCTTCCGCCTGCAGGGCAGCCGGCCGCTGCCCGAGCCGCTGCAGCGCGTCTACCTCGACAGCCAGCAGCCCTACAGCGTCGACGAGCCCCCGGTGGAGACATCGCTGCGCACGCGGCTGCGCCGACGCGGCGCGGTGGTGACCGGCGACCGCGGCGACGCCAATGCGGTGCTCACCATCACCGACCTGCGCGAGGAGTCGAACGTGCTGTCGGTGAACACGCGCGGGCGGGCCATCGAGTTCGAGATCTTCGTCGAGGTCACCTTCTCGCTGTCGGATGACGAAGGCGTGCTGATCGCACCCCAGACGCTGTCGGCGCGGCGCGCGCTCAGCTTTCCGAGCGAGCAGATCCTTCCCAAGGAATCGGAGGAGGAGCGTCTCAAGACCTACCTGCAGGACGAGCTTGCCGAGCGCATCCTGCTGCAGCTGGAGGTGCGCCTGACGCAGGGCGGCGAGGGCTGACGCCGCGCCTCAGTGCATCCCGAGGCGGCTCGCCAGCCACTCGGCCGGATGCACCACCGGCACCTCCGCGCCGGCGGCACGCAGCGCGGCCCCGAGATGCAGCCGGCATCCCACGTTGGCGCACAGGACCCGGTCCGGCGCACGGTCGCGAATGGCCGCGACGATGGGGGCCGCCAGCCGGTCGGCGCGTTCGGGCGCCTCCAGGAAATGCAGGCCCGAAGCGCCGCAGCAGCCATCGGGGCTCGGCAGGACGTCGATCGTGGCGCCCGGTACCGAGCGCAGCACGCGGAGCATGTCGGCCTCGTCGCGAACGACGTTGCGCTGGGTGCACGGCAGCCACACGGCGATCCGCTCGGAAGACGACCGGAACGGGAGCGCCGCCGCGCGCTCCAGGAGCAGCGGCCATGGTGCGCTCAGCCTGCCGGCGAACGGCCGCGCCGGATCCTCCTTCTCCGCATCCTGCAGCCATGCCGTGCACCCGCTGGCGATGCCCACGATGTGTGCCGGCGCGGCAGTCGCCATCGCGCTCGCGTTGACGGTGATCGCGCGTGCCGCCGCATCGGCTGCGCCGCCGTGCTGCTCGAGGGCGCCGCAGCAGGTCTGTCCGCGCGGAACCGCGCAGCGGTAACCGGCGGTCTCGAGGACGCCGCGAAGGGCGTTCAGGGCAGGGCGGTCGACACTGTCGCCGAGGCAGCCCGCGAACAGCGCCACGTCGACGCCCTCGGTCGCGATGGCGCGATCGCGGGCCTCGCGCGGCCACGGCAGTCTCGGAAGCGCATGCAGCCAGCGGCCGGGCCGGGTGCCGGCCAGCAGGCCGCCCAGCACCCTGGTGATGCCCGCGCGCTGCGCGACGAACAGGGCGCGCAGCAGGACGCGCCGGAGGACGGGACGGTGCAGCAGCCAGGCACTCCGCCGCCGGCGCCGACCGCGTGCCGGCGCGTGCTCGGCGAGAAGCGCCTGGCCGGCATCGAAGAGGCGCCCGTACGGCACGTGTGCCGGGCACACGCGTTCGCACGCACGGCAGCTCAGGCATTGATCGAGGTGCCGCGTCACGCTGTCGTCGGGCTGGCGGTCGCCGTCCGCGAGACGCTGCAGCAGTGCGATGCGGCCGCGCGGCGATTCGGCCTCGCTGCCGTCGACGGCATAGGTCGGGCAGTGCGGCAGGCAGAGGCCGCACTTCACGCACTGATCGGCGTCGGCGCCGATGCGGGCGACGAGTTGCTGTCGGGTCTGGAGGGGCATGGCGACGGGGGCATTGTTACACTCCCGCGCTGCCCCCAGCCACGCAGGATTCCGCCCATGCGCTCGACAACGGCCTCGCGCGCAGCCGCCGTTCTCGTCACTCTCTTGCCGATCGCGGCGCCGTCGGCCTTCGCGCAGATGGAGGCTCCGGGCTGGGACGCCACCGACCTCGGCGAGCGCGAAGCGCCATCGCCCGCGGCGACCGTCGAGGCGCTGGCCGCCGGCGTGCCCGAGGCGGTTGCGGTCGATGGCGGCGATGTTCCGGTTGCCGAGGAAGTCGCCGACGATCCCGGCCCCTGGACCGGCGAGCTCGGTGCCGGCTTCGTATCGTCGAGCGGCAACAGCAGCAGCCGGGCGGGCAACCTCCGCATGAGCCTCGGACTGGAAGCGGGCCGCTTCAAGCACAATCTGAAGGGCGAGGCCCTGCACACGCGCGATGAGGGCGAGACCACCGCCGAGCGCTACACGGCGGGCTACAAGGTGGACTTCAACTTCACCAGCCACGACTTCGCATTCGCCGCCGTCGAGTTCGAGAAGGACCTCTTCGCCGGTGTGCGCGAGCGCATGTCCGAGACCGTCGGCTACGGCCGCAGACTTCTCAAGACCGAGGCGCATGCCTGGAACGTCGAGCTCGGCGGCGGTCTGCGGCAGACGGAATTCCAGGAGCCCGAGGACGGCGCCAGCACCGAGGATCTGTCCGAGTCGGAAGCGGTCGGCCGCTTCGCCACCGACTACACCTGGAAGCTCTCCGGGACCAGCGTGTTCAAGCAGACGCTGTCGGCCGAGAGCGGTGCCTCGAACACCGCGATCGAGAGTCTGTCCGAGCTGCGTCTGTCCATCATCGGCAATCTCTTCGCCGCGCTCAGCTACACGGTGCGGCACAACACCGAGGTCGCCGAGGACACCGAGCGGACCGACTCGTACACCGCCGTCAACCTCAGCTACGCATTCGGCGACTGATGGCCGACATTCCGACGCCCTACTACCGCCACCACCTGTTCTTCTGCTGCAACCGGCGGGAGGCGGGCGCGGCCCGGCCCTGCTGCGCGGCGCGCGGTGCCGAGCGCGTGCGCGCCTACGCCAAGGAGCGCATCAAGGCGCTGGGCCGCAACAGCATGGGCGACGTGCGCATCAATCTGGCCGGTTGCCTGGACCGCTGCGAGCAGGGCCCGGTGCTGGTCGTCTATCCGGAAGGGGTGTGGTACCGCTACCTCGACGAGGATGACATCGACGACATCATCCACGAGCACATCGAGAACGGCCGCATCGTCGAACGCCTCCGCATCCCGGGGTAGCGGCGGACCCCATCAGAGCAGCGGCTGCTCGATGGACAGCGGATCCTGGCTGCGCGGTGGCCGCATCTCGCGTGGCTGGGGCGACACCGGCTCCGGGGTCTCGTCCCGGCCGGTGAGCCAGACCAGCATGTCGAAGTAGGTGCGCACATTGCCGACGTACTGGACCGCCTCGGGGCCGCGCGCGTACCCGTAGCGCAGCTGCCGGTAGTGTCGCGGCTGGGTGAGGAGCGGCAGGTGCTGCCGCACATCCACCCAGCGATCGGGGTTGTCGCCCATCGATGCGGTGAGACGCCGTGCGTCCAGCACGTGCCCCAGCCCGATGTTGTAGGCCGCGAGCATGAACCAGCTGCGGTCCGGCTCGGGAATGCTGTCCGGCAGCCGCCCGTGCAGGGAGCGCAGGTAGCGCGCCGCGCCATCGATGGCTTCGTCCGGATCGGTGCGGTCCGAGATGTCCAGGAACTCGGCGGTCTGCTCGGTGATCTGCATGATCCCGCGGACACCGGTCGGGCTCACCGCCTTGTTGTCCCAGTGCGACTCCTGATAGCCGACCGCTGCGAGCAGGCGCCAGTCCACGCCGGTCGATTCGCCGGCCCGCTCGAAGTGCTCCCGGTAGCGGGGCAGGCGTGTCTCGAAGTGCGTGGCCAGGGCCACGGCATCGACGTAGTTGAGTCGGTCGATGTGCCCGAAATAGCGGTCGCGCAGCCGCGCCATCTCCTCGGTGCCGAGCAGCCGCAGGAAGTGCGCCAGCGCGCGGTTCAGGGCCTCGCCGTGCGTCGCGGACACCGCCCAGGCGAGAGGGCGCGCCGGCCCGAGGTCGCGCCTGACCACCAGGCGCGGATAGTAGCGCTGGGTGATCGCCACCAGGTCAGAGCCCGCCACGGTAAGCGCCAGGTCGCGGTCGGCGACCTCGCTGAGCAGGGCCTCCACTTCGGTGCCGGCGCGCGCGTGCCACTGCAGGTCCGGGTACTGCGCTTCCAGCTCCTGCAGCCACTCGACGTAGGCGGTGCCCTCGGCCACGACGATGGTGTCCTCGAGCGCGCCCAGATCGTCCGGGATGGCGTTGCCCGTGCGCCCGACCAGCTGCGGGGTCCGGTAGCGCAGCGGCCGCGAGAAGCGTAGATCGCGCAGCCGGTTGTCCGTGACCGGCGACGCGATGGCGGCGATGTGCGCATTGCCCGAGCGCACCTCGTCGTGCGCGGCGTCCGGCGAATCCACCAGAACGATCTTCAGCTCGACGCCCAGATGCGCCGCGAAGTCGCGTACCAGGTCGTAGTCGAAGCCGGTGTAGCCCGCGGGACCGAGGTAGTAGCTGGTCGGGTCGTTGACCATCGCCGCGCGCAGCACGCCGCTGCGGCGGATCTGCTCCAGTGCCGGAGAGCGCCAGCTGCCGGTGACCAGCAGCGCCGCTACCAGTAGCCACATCCCGAGTCTCAGCAGCAGGACGGCGCCCGGACGGGACGGGCGGATTCGAGGGCGGCGAAGCATGCCCGCAGCCTAGCGCAAGCGCCGGCCTCGCGGCATTCCCGGAATCGGGGGACGTCGAAACGGGACGACGGACGGTTGTGGAGACCGCACGCTATCGGGATGCCCGGCGCCGGGCACAAGAAAGGGCCGCCCTTCGGGCTCGCTGCGCTCGCGCCATCCGCCTTCGGCGGAGGGTCGAACCCGGCATTGTTCTCGTGGGTTCGAATCTGGAGCACTTCGCTTCGGGCAGCGAAGGCTGCGCGGTATTGGCGCTTTCGCAAAACTGGCGGAGGGGGTGGGATTCGAACCCACGTGGGGCGTGAGCCCCCAACCGATTTCGAGTCGGTGCCGTTATGACCGCTTCGGTACCCCTCCGAGGGGCGACATTCTACTAGCGAGTGACGCTGCGTGGGGCAGGCGCCGTCATGGTCCTGGCCCACGCCTCCGGCGAGGCCCGTGGACCAGGCTGCGAAATGCCACTGGCATTTCGGTCCTGCTCCACCCGCTTCGGTACCCCTCCGAGGGGCGACATTCTACTAGCCTCGCACGCAGCGCGGATACAGGAATGTCCGGCTGTGTGGAGCGCGCGATTCTACTCGGCATCGGAGCTTCTTGCCGGGCATCGAGCAGGATCGCCGCGGTCA
Source organism: Algiphilus sp. (assembly GCF_023145115.1). Taxonomy (NCBI): domain Bacteria; kingdom Pseudomonadati; phylum Pseudomonadota; class Gammaproteobacteria; order Nevskiales; family Algiphilaceae; genus Algiphilus; species Algiphilus sp. Next base: position 31,847 of record NZ_JAGLEJ010000026.1, on the reverse strand, counting down.
CCAGGCTCGGCTCCTGCCTCGCCAAAGTGACCCGGCCCGGGCATCCCTGTCCGGGCGTTCGCCCGCTGCGAAGCGCCACTGGCGCTTCGGTCGGGCCGGAGGGCTCTGCATGGCTGTGAGCGGTGCGGATCGCCTGGATGTCGTGCGGAGATCGCCGCGGTCACTGAGCTCGGCTCCTGCCTCGCCAAGTGACCCGGCCCGGACATCCTTGTCCGGGCGTTCGCCCGCTGCGAAGCGCCACTGGCGCTTCGGTCGGGCCGGAGGGGGCCGCATGGCTGTGAGCGGTGGGGATCGCGGATGTCGTGCGGAGATCGCCGCGGTCACTAAGCTCGGCTCCTGCCTCGCTAAGTGCCCCGGCCCGGACATCCCTGTCCGGGCGTTCGCCCGCTGCGAAGCGCCACTGGCGCTTCGGTCGGGCTCACCCCAGATCAATGCCGCTGCAGAGGAGGGCCAGCAGGCCGAGGGCGATCTGCCATGCCGCCGGCCTGGCATCCGCGTCGGTTCGTGCGCGCGTCGTGGTGCGCGTGGACGCGGCGCTGCCGGGCCTGGAAGGTGCGCGATGCGCTCGCGGTTGCGCGGTGGTGCCGGCGGTAGTGCGGGGGCGACGGCTGCGGCGCGAGGTGGAGGCGGCGTGTGCGGACATGGCGGTTGGCCCGTTGCGGATGTGCGCACAGCATCCCGCGCTGGTGGCTCATGGCGTGAGCCTGCTGCTCGACGGGTCCTCAACGGGTCATGGATTCACGCACGTGCCGCCGGAGTTCCTCGGGCTCGAGCACCTCGACCTCGCGTCCGTGCCGCAGGATCTCCATCACCAGTTCCTCGTCGTGGTGGTAGGGCACGCGCAGCGTGCAGCGGCCGTCCGCGCCGAGTTCGGTGCGCTGGTCAGGGTGCCAGATCTCGTCGCGGATCCAGCGCGAGCGTTCGGTCGAGAAGCGCAGGACGGCCCAGCGGTCGGGGGCCCCGGAGAAGATGCCGTAGGCCGCGCCCAGGCTCCGTTCCAGCGCGTCGGCGGCGATGTCCACGGCCTCGTCGTCGTCCAGCTCGGCCTGCACGATGGCGTCGACCGAGAAGTTGCGCAGGTCCTGCCGCAGGTGGCACCAGGCATCCAGATACCAGTTGCCGCGATAGTGGATGAGCCGCTGCGGCGAGACCTGGCGATCGGTGACGGTGTCGCGCGACCGCGTCCAGTAGCGGATGGTCAGACGGCGGCGTGCCATGACGGCGTGGGCCACCGTGGGGAAGCACGTCGACAGGCGCCGGCGCACGCCGGTGGGGAATACGCGCACGCGTTGTCGCAGCTGTTCCAGGGCCGGTCCCTGATCGCCGAGCAGCTCCGCGAGACGGTCGCGCATGCGCGACAAGGGCTCCCCCAACAGGCCGTCGCCCATGTCGGCGAGCAGCGCATCGAGGGTCAGCAGGCCGTGCAGCTCCTCGGGCGAGAACCACAGTCCGGGCAGTTCGAAGCGGTTGCCCTCGGGTTGTTCGCGATCGTACCGGTAGCCGCCGCGATCGCGATCGTAGACGATGGGTGCGCCGTAGCGGTCGCGCAGGTACTCGATGTCGCGCTTGAAGGTGGCGCGCGAGATCTCCAGCGTGTCGAGGAAATGCCGGAGAGGCAGGCAGCTTCCCGCCTTCAGCTTGCGGTGGATGTAGTAGAAGCGTTCGCCGCGCTCCATCTCAGGCAGCGTCGTCGGCGGGCGTGCGGTTGGCGCTGACCGCGCGCAGGCAGAACCGGCAGATGCTTTCCACCAGCCGGCGGCGCTCGTCGGCCGTGGCGGGTGCTTCCGCGGTGGGGCCGCTCAGCGCCTCGGTCATGGCGCCGACCAGGCAGGCGGCGGCCAGGCCGGTGTCCTGCTCGGGGAACACGCCGCCCGCGACGCCTTCGTCGAGGATGGCGCGATAGGCCGCAGCGACACGCTTGCGATGGTACTGCCGCGCGCTGTCGAGCTCGGGTTCCACCGGCTCGACCATGAAGGCGTGGGCGAGGTGGGGGCCTTCGAGCGCGCGACCGGCATAGCTGCGCACCGCGGCCTGCAGGCGATCCTGGACCGAGCCACCGGCGCTGCCGATGGATTCCAGTATGCGGATCTCGTGATCCGCCGCAGCGCCCAGCACATCGATGAACAGCTCGGCCTTGGACGGGAAGTAGCGGTACAGCGAGCCGGTGGACAGGCCGGCGGCTTCCGCCACCGCGGCCATCTGGGCATGCCGGAAGCCGCCGCCGGCAATGATGCGTCGGGCCGCGTCGCGGATCCGCTGGCGGTTGTCGTCGAGGCGCGCCTGCATGCGCGCGGAGCGGCGGTAGGCCATGTTCGCGGCAGATTCCCGCATGAAATGAACGTAACTTCACAATTATGCCGCGGCTGACTAGACTTGCGCGGCCAACGCGAGGAGACCCCCGATGACCATGAAGCATCTCAATCACGACCTCGGAGAGGATATCGAAGCGCTGCGCGATGCGGTTGCCGCGTTCGCGGAGCGCGAGATCGCGCCGCTGGCCGCCCGGGCCGACGCCGACAATGCCTTCCCCAATGCGCTGTGGCCCAAGCTCGGCGAGCTGGGCGTGCTGGGCATGACCGCCGACCCCGAGTACGGCGGGATGAATCTGGGCTATCTCGCGCACGTGATCGCCATGGAGGAGATCTCGCGTGTGTCGGGCAGCATCGGCCTGTCCTACGGCGCGCATTCCAATCTGTGCGTCAATCAGCTCGACAAGAACGGCAGCCCCGAGCAGAAGGCGAAGTATCTGCCGAAGCTGGTCAGCGGCGAGCACGTCGGCGCGCTTGCCATGAGCGAGCCGGGGGCCGGCTCGGATGTGGTGTCGATGCGCCTGCGCGCCGAGAAGAAGGGCGACCGCTACGTGCTCAACGGCAGCAAGATGTGGATCACCAACGGTCCCGATGCCGACACCCTGATCGTCTACGCCAAGACCGATCCGGATGCCGGGCCGCGCGGCATCACCGCCTTCATCATCGAGAAGGGCTTCAAGGGCTTCTCCACCGCCCAGAAGCTCGACAAGCTCGGCATGCGCGGCTCGAACACCTGCGAGCTGGTGTTCGACGACTGCGAGGTGCCCGAGGAGAACGTGCTGGGTGCGGTCGGCAAGGGGGTCAACGTGCTGATGTCGGGGCTCGACTACGAGCGCGTCGTGCTCTCCGGCGGTCCGCTCGGGCTCATGCAGGCGGCGCTCGACATCGTCGTGCCGTACACCCACGAGCGGCGCCAGTTCGATCAGCCCATCGGCACCTTCCAGCTCATGCAGGCCAAGCTCGCCGACATGTACGTGGGCAGCTCGGTCTGCCGCAGCTACGTGTACGCGGTGGCGCGCGCCTGCGATCGTGGAGAGACCACGCGCAAGGACGCCGCCGGCGCCATCCTGTACGCGGCCGAGAAGGCCACCTGGGCCGCCGGGCAGGCCATCCAGGCGCTGGGCGGCAACGGTTACATCAACGAGTACGCCACCGGCCGGCTGTGGCGCGACGCCAAGCTCTACGAGATCGGCGCCGGCACCTCCGAGATCCGCCGCATGCTGATCGGGCGCGAGCTCTTCGACGAGACCGTCTGATCCGGCGTCAGCCGGTCTCGGTGGCGCCCAGGGCGCCGGCGATCTCGTCGAGGATGGCGGGGTCGTCGATGGTCGCCGGCACCGCCGGCGACTCGCCGTTGGCGATGGCGCGCATGGTCTTGCGCAGCACCTTGCCGGAGCGTGTCTTGGGCAGCCGCGCGACCACGAAGGCGCGCTTGAACGCCGCCACCGCGCCGATCTCGCTGCGCACACGCGCGATCAGCTCCTCGACGATGGTGTCATGGTCGCGCTCGACACCGGCCTTGAGCACGACCATGCCCACCGGCAGCTGGCCCTTGGTGGCATCGGCCACCGCGATGACCGCGCATTCGGCGACGTCCGGGTGGCCCGCGAGCACTTCCTCCATGGCGCCGGTGGACAGCCGGTGGCCGGCGACGTTGATGATGTCGTCGATGCGCGACATCACCCAGACATAGCCGTCGGCGTCGATCCTGCCGGCGTCGCCGGTCAGGTAGTAGCCCGGGAAGCGCGCCAGGTAGTGCTCGCGGAAACCGTCCTCGTCGCGCCACAGCGTGGGCAGCGTGCCGGGAGGCAGCGGCTGGCGTACCACGATGTTGCCGATGGCGTCGCGCTCCAGGGGCCGGCCGTCGTCGTCGACCACGGCGATGTCGTAGCCGGGCACCGGCAGGCCGGCGGAGCCGATGCGCACGTCCAGGCCCGCGTCGAGCCCGCGGCAGATGCCGGCGATGGGCCAGCCGGTCTCGGTCTGCCACCAGTGGTCGATCACCGGCACCTTCAGTAGATCACCGGCCCAGGTGATGGTGTCCGGGTCGCAGCGCTCGCCGGCGAGGTACAGGGCCTCGAAGGCGGACAGGTCGTAGCGCGCCAGATGCTCGCCCTTCGGGTCTTCCTTCTTGATGGCGCGGAAGGCGGTGGGGGCCGTGAACAGGGCCTTGACGCCGTGATCGGCCGCGACCCGCCAGAACGCGCCGGCGTCCGGCGTGCCCACCGGCTTGCCCTCGTACATCACCGTCGTGCAGCCGGCGAGCAGCGGGGCGTAGACGATGTACGAATGGCCCACCACCCAGCCGACGTCGGAGGCCGCCCAGAACACCTCGCCCGGCCCCATGTCGTAGACCGCGCGCATCGAGTAGTGCAGCGCCACCGCGTGGCCGCCGTTGTCGCGCACGACGCCCTTCGGTCTGCCCGTGGTGCCGGAGGTATAGAGCACGTACAGCGGGTCGGTCGCGGCCACCGGCACGCATTCGGCGGGCTCGGCCGCGGAGACGGCCTCGCGCCAGTCGTGGTCGCGGCCCGCGGTGAGCGCGGCCGCGCATTGCGGGCGCTGCAGGACGATGCAGGCCTCGGGCTTGTGGCTGGCGCCTTCCAGCGCCGCGTCGAGCAGCGGCTTGTAGGCGATGACGCGGCTGCCCTCGATGCCGCAGGAGGCCGACAGGATCAGCTTCGGCCGGGCATCGTCGATGCGCTTGGCGAGCTCGGGGGCGGCGAAACCGCCGAACACCACCGAGTGCACGGCACCGATGCGCGCGCAGGCCAGCATGGCGATGGCGGCCTCGGCCACCATCGGCATGTAGATGACCACCCGGTCACCGGTTCCGACGCCGTGTGCGCGCAGCGCGCCGGCCAGCGCGGCGGTGGCGTCGCGCAGCTCGCGGAAGGTATAGCGCGTCACCGAGTCGGTGACCGGGCTGTCGTGGATCAGCGCCAGCGTGTCGCCCCGGCCCGCCTCGACATGGCGGTCGACCGCGTTGTGGCAGGTGTTGAGCCGGCCGCCCGCGAACCAGTGCGGCGCGCCGTCCGGGTCGTCATGGGTCAGGATGCTGTCCCAGCGTCGGTCCCAGTGCAGTGCCTCCGCCTGTTCGGCCCAGAAGGCGGTGGGGTTGTCGATGGAAGTCCGGTGCTGTCTGCGGTATTCGCCGTCGGTCATGGTCGTCTCCTCGCGGGCCAACGATGGCGCGCGCGTATCGGCGCGCGGCGACAGTGTGCGCGGTGCGTCGCGGCAGCGCCATGCTTCAAAAGGCGTAGAACGAGCGCGGTGCCGGCTCAGTCGATATCGGCGCGCAGGCGCTGTCCCCACTCCGCAAGCTGGTCGAGGATGCCTGTCGCTTCCGGCGTCGAGTGCATGCCGCGAAGCTGCGCCAGCAGCGCGTCGTAGTCGTCGAGCGAGAGCCCGCCATCGGGCGCGAAGCGCAATCGTCCCTCCCGCCAGCGCTGCCACTCGGCGCGTTCCTCATCGTCGAGCGAGTCGGGGAAGTGGCGGGCGCGATAGCGCATCAGCAGCGCATTGAGCCGCTCGTCCGCGAATGGCGCACCCAGCGCAGCCAGGCCGCTGCCGTCGAGATGGCGGATCTCCTCGCAGCGCTGCCGGTCGCCGTTGTCGACGAAACCGTCGTAGAGTCCCTGCTCGGGGTCGGCGCTGGGCGCGAAGTCCTGTTCGGAGAACAGCGCGACCGCGGTCTCGCGCACGTCGTCGATGGCCGCGACGAGTTGCCCTGCATGCTTCTCGCAGCGCTGCATGTCGAGTTGCAGACGACCGGTGTCGACCCCCTTGAGCGTGCTCACCGGCGCCAGTACCGGGCAGCGGTTGAGATGGACGTTCTTGAGTGGCAGGCGCTCGACGTCGTCGGGCAGATCCTCGGCGGGCGTGAAGAGCCGATCGAAGAGCTCGTCCGGCGGCAGCTCGAGCAGATCGCGCGGGTCGTGACGCAGGTCGAAGCAGATCACCGCGTTGTTGTTGAATGGATGCGGCGCGATCGGAAGGATGGGGCTGATGCAGCCGGTTGCGGCCGGGAATCGCTGCGAGACGTGCAGCACCATCGCCGGCGCGTCGGGGTCGAGCATGGCGCGCGCCGAGCGCTTGTCGCGGTTGTCGAGGACATAGGCGAACAGCTTCGGCTTGCGGTCGCGGAGCAGGCGGGCGAGGGCGATGGTGGTGTGCACGTCCGACAGGGCATCGTGTGCGCGCTGCTTCTCCAGCCCGTTGGCCTCGGCCAGATCCTCGAGGCGGAAGCTGGTCGCGCCATCGTCGCGGCGCGGCCACTCGATGCCCTCGGGGCGCAGCGCGTGCACCAGGCGCACGGTGTCGATGAGGTCCCATCGCGAGCACCCCTGGCGCCACTCGCGCGCATAGGGATCGCGGAAGTTGCGCCACAGGGTGTGGCGGGTGACCTCGTCGTCGAAGCGCAGACTGTTGTAGCCGACTCCGCAGGTGCCCGGTGCACCCAGCTCGCGCTCGATGCGTGCGATGAACTCGGGCTCGGGCACGCCCTCGGCCTCCGCGACCTGCGGCGTGACGCCGGTGATGAGACAGGCTTCGGGGTGCGGCAGCAGATCGTCCAGAGGCCGGCAGTAGAGCACCAGTGGCTCGCCCTCCGGCTCGAGGTCCAGCGTGGTGCGCATGCCGGCGAACTGTGCCGGGCGGTCGCGCCGGGGGTTGCTGCCGAAGGTTTCGTAGTCGTGCCAGTAGAAGCTGGGTTCGGCCATGGCCGGTCCGTGCGGCGGAATCAGCGCGCACTCTACCGCGAGCCCGGGCCGCTCCGGGTGAGGAAGCGCAGGGCATTGTCGGGATAAGCTGTGCGCCACACCGGACCCGCCCGACCGCATCGCCGATGGAACAGTTCGCCTCGCTCGACTCCCTCCTGCTGGACAATCCGCTGCGCGACTGGCTGGCCGCGCTCGTGATCGCGCTGGCGATCAATGTCTTCGTCGGTGCCCTCAAGTGGCTCTCGAAGGCGCGTCTGGCGGCGATCGCCCAGCGCACCGCGACGCCGTTCGATGATTCGGTGGTCATGGCCGTGGGTCGCACGCAGCAGGGGCTCGTGCTGCTGGTCTCGCTCTATATCGGTTCGCACTATCTGACGCTGCCCGAGACGACCACGCCCGTGCTGCGGGGCATTGCGGTGATCGCCGGCTTCTGTCAGCTCGGGCTGTGGGGCGGCGCCATGATCGAATTCTGGATCGGCCGCTCGAAGAAGCGCGCGCTCGAGGCCGACCCCGCCACCGCCACCACGCTGGGCGCGGTCAAGTTCATGGCCCTGGTCATTCTCTGGACCATGCTGCTGCTGCTGGCGCTGGACAACCTCGGCGTCAACGTGACGGCGCTGGTGGCCGGGCTCGGTGTCGGCGGCATCGCGGTGGCGCTGGCGGTGCAGAACATCCTGGGCGATCTCTTCGCGTCGTTGTCCATCGTCGTCGACAAGCCCTTCGTGCTCGGCGATTTCGTCATCGTCGACACCTTCATGGGCAACATCGAGCACATCGGCCTCAAGACCACCCGCATCCGCAGCCTCGGCGGCGAGCAGCTGGTATTCGCCAACTCCGACCTGCTCAAGTCGCGCCTGCGCAACTATCAGCGCATGCAGGAGCGTCGCGTGCTGTTCCGCTTCGGCGTGCTCTACAGCACCGACGCCGACGAGCTCGAACGCATCCCCGAGCGCGTGCGCGAGATCATCATCGCGCAGCAGGACGTGCGCTTCGACCGCGCCCATTTCTGCAACTTCGGAGCGTCGTCGCTGGATTTCGAGGTGGTCTATTGGGTGCTGGACCCGGACTACGTGCGCTACATGGATCTGCACCAGCAGATCAGTCTCGGCATCGTCCGTGCCCTCCGCGCGGCGGGGGTCGGCTTCGCCTTCCCGACCCAGACCGTGCACATCGAGAGCATGCCCGCCGAGCGGCCCGCACCGGCCGCACCCGCTCCCGGTTCAGGATGAATTCATGTCGGCTGCCGGACGCTCGTGATCGGTTCCGCCGGGAGACACGCACGATGAAAAGAATGATCCTTTCCCTTGCAGCCGCCGTTTTCGCGGCGCCGGTTGTGGCGGTTGCGGGCGGGAGCGCCGGAACCGCCCAGGCACCGGTGCTGCTGGCGCAGTCGAACAACGCCGAAGCGTTCAAGGAACGGCGCGAGGAGCGGCGGGAGGCCGCCCGCGACAAGTGGGAGTCGCTCAGCCCCGAGGAGCAGAAGGCGCGCAAGGATGCCTGGCGCGACAAGCGGGACGAGCGCGTCGATTCGGCCCGCGATCGCTGGGACCAGCTCAGCGACGAAGAAAAGGCTTCCGTGCGCGAGAAGGCCGCCGAACGCCGCGCCGAGCGGCACGACGCCATGCGCGAGCACTGGGAGGGCATGAGCGACGACGAAAAGGCTGCGGTCGTCGAGGCGGCGCGCGAACGCAAGGACATGCGCCGCGATGCCGCGCGCGAGAACTGGGACGACATGACCCCGGAGGAGCGCGAGGCAGTGCGCTCCGCGATCCGCGAGCGCTGGGAGCGCTAGCCCGGTCGCGCGCACCCGGGCCGGGGTCAGTCCCCGGTCGGCGGCGCGAATGCCGCGGTCAGCCGGTCGAGCGCGTCGGCGAGCTGGTGGAGCGCCGCGTCATCGAGCGATTCACCGATGCGCGCATTGATGTCCCCGAAGGCGGCCCGCGCGCGTTCCAGCGCGTCGCGCCCGGACGCGGTCAGTGTCAGCACCCGGGCCCGGCCATCATCGGGGGCGCGCTGTCGCGTCAGTGCGCCCGATGTCTCCAGACGCCCGACCGCGGCGGTGATCGCCGACTCGTTGAATCCCAGGCGCCGGGCGAGGGCGCGCTGCGTCGCTCCGGGCGCGGCCTCCACGAGCGTGAGCACTGCGGCCTGGGCGGCGGTGATGCCGGCCGCCCCGATCAGCGCCCGGTCGGCGGATTTCTGCAGGCGATGCGCTGCCAGCTGCACACGGTGGTAGATCCGCAGGTCGGCGGGATCGGCGCTGTTCGGGGATGCGCTGGACATTGCTTCACGACCGGAGCCACAATAACTTCACTAGTGAAGCATATGGAGGCGCGTCATGGAAGCGATCGATGTGTGGGCCCAGATCACCACGCCGCGCATGGCGCAGCAGCCCTGGCTGGCGCCGCTTCTGCGCTGGACGGGGCAGTCGGAGGCTTCGCTGGCGCAGACCCCGGCGGAGACGGTCGCCGAAATGGACGCGGCCGGCGTATCGATGGCGCTACTGTCCGCCTGGTACGGGCCGGCAGGCGCGCTGATCAGCAATGACGAGGTTCGGGCCCAGATGGACGCGGCCCCGGCGCGCTTCCGGGGACTTGCCTCCGCGGATCTGACCGATCCCATGCGTGCGGTCCGCGAATTGCGGGACTGCCTGCAGGACGAACGCTTCGTCGGCGTCCGCATGGTGCCGTGGCTCTGGGACCTGCCGCCCAACGATCGCCGCTACTACCCGGTCTACGCGGCCTGCATCGACGCCGGAGTGCCGTTCTGCACGCAGATCGGGCACACCGGGCCGCTGCGCCGCTCCGAGACCGGGCGCCTGATCCCGTATCTCGAGGACGTCATGCTCGATTTCCCCGAGCTCACGGTAGTCGGCGGTCACGTCGGCTTCCCGTGGCTGGACGAGCTTATGACCATGAGCATCAAGTTCCCCAACTTCCACGTCGACACCTCCGCCTACGCGCTGGCGCGTCTGCCGCCGGCCTTCGTGCAGTGGATGAAGGGACCGGGGGCGGGGCGTGCGATGTTCGGCTCGAACTGGCCGATGCTGTCGCCCGCGCGCTGTCTCGCCGGCCTCGATCAGCTCGGGCTCGATGACGAACAGCGCGCGGCCTTCCTGGCCGGCAACGCCAGGCGGGTCTTCACGCGTCTGGCTGGCGCTGCGCCCTGATCGGATCCGCGTCCTCTCTAGAGGGCAGGGAATGAGCGGGGCCCGTGCCCCCCGTCTACCGGAAGCGCCTGCGTGTGGGGACAGCGTGCGCCGGGGCCAGGGAAGGCCCCGGCAGGGTCACTTGGCGAGGTCCGGAAGACCGAGCTTAGTGACTGCGGCCAGGCTTGCCGGCGGTGGTATCGTGAGGGCGGCGCATCGTCGCGTTCACGCGGTGAGCGCATCGCGCCGGAAGTCATCGAGGGCCTGCTCGATCTCTTCGCGGGTGTTCATCACGAATGGCCCATACTGCACAACGGCCTCGCCGATCGGCTTCCCCGCGATCGCCAGCAGCCGCGCACCGTCGTCGCCCGCCTTCACGGTCAGCACGTCGCCGTCGGTCAGCACGGTCGCCCCCTGCAGCGGCACGGCATCGCCGTCGATCTCCGCGCCGCCTTCGTAGAGATACACGAAGGCGTTGTGCCCGCTGGCGATCGGCAACTCCGCGGCGGCGCCGGGGTCGAGGATCAGGTCGAGGTAGAGCGGGTCGGTGCTGCGCTCGTGCTCGGCGTTGACGGCGCCGCGCAACGCTCTGTCGCCGATCGTCACCGCGCCCGCAATGCCGCGCACGCGCACGCCACCGTCCAGCGCGGTCTCCGGAACCGCATCGGGTGCGATGTCGCGATAGGAGGCAGGCTGCATCTTCTCGGCCGCCGGCAGGTTGATCCAGAGCTGGAAGCCGCGCATGCGGCCTTCGCGCTGCTGCGGCATCTCGGAGTGGATGACGCCGCGCCCGGCGGTCATCCACTGCACGCCGCCGGGCCCGAGATCGCCGGTGTTGCCGAGGTGGTCGCGGTGCTGCATGCGGCCGTCCAGCATGTAGGTGACGGTCTCGAAACCGCGGTGCGGGTGCGGCGGAAAGCCGGCCACGTAGTCGTCGGGATTGCTCGAGCTGAATTCGTCGAGCATCAGGAAGGGGTCGAGACGCAGGGCGGGACTGCCGCCGATGCTCCGGCGAAGCTGCACGCCGGCACCGTCGGAGGTCGGTTGACCGGGGATGTGCCGCAGGATGCGGCGCGCGATCTGGGGCATGGCGAATCTCCCGCGTGGGCCTGCGTCATTAGATGCGGGCGCGCTGCGCGCGGACAAGCCAGCGTTTTTCGCGTCCGGCTTCAGTCGCGGTGAACGGTCGCGGTCGTGTCCGCGATCAGTCTTCGGACCACATGCGCTGGAGACGGCCACGGATGCGCACCAGCGCCAGCATCAGCGCGTCGCGGTCGCTGTCGGGCGCATGCATCGCCGCGACCAGCTGGTCGCATTCGTACAGCAGCTCCCGCTGCGCGCCATCGCGCACCTGGCTGCGGATCCAGCCCACGACGGCCCAGCGCTCGCCGCGCGTCACGGTGTCGACGCGGTGCACGGTATCGGCGGGGTAGACGAAGCAGTCGCCCGCCGGCAGCTTGATGCGGCGCTCGCCGGCGCTCTCCGCCACCACCAGCTCGCCGCCGTCGTAGTCGTCGGGTCCGGACAGGAAACAGGTGAACGACAGATCGGTGCGCATGCCGCCAATGTGGGCATCGTCGACGTGCCAGCCGTACTGCATGCCCTCGGCGTAGCGGTTGACCTGGATGCGCGCGAAGGCGCTCGGCCGCGCATAGGCGGCAATCACCGGATGGGTGCGCAACCGTTCCTCGACGAGCTTCGCGATGCCGGTCGCCGTGCGCGACGGCGCCAGCTGCTCGTTGCGCTTAGCGCGCCGCGCCATGCCGTGCGCGGTGTCGCCGCCATCGACGATCACGGCATCGCCATCGAGCTGTTCCCGGATGGCGGAAACCGTGGGCGCGTCGAGCACCCCGGCGACGGCGAGCATGGTGCCGGCGACTAGTCGATGGCCGTGGCGGCGAGCTCGACGCGGGCGGTGGCGCCGTAGAGGCGGGCCGGTTCGCGGTCGAGCGTATCGGGCGGGACCAGCCCGACCCACAGATCGCGGATCTCGTCGAGCTGGGTGCGGGCCACCGCGATGGCGTCGTTGACGCCGCCGCGGGCGGTCTGTTCGCTGTCGTCGGCGAGGCGGTCCACCATCCGGCGGGCGACGCGCACGAAGCCGAGCGCATCCTGGTATTCGTGGGCGTTCTCCATCCGGCCGTCGACCACCGCGATGGCGTACTCGGCCGCGGCGGTGCGCATCAGGCGAACGATCACCCGGAACTGCATGATGGCGTCGTTGCGCTCCTCGGCCGGGACGCCGGCCTCGGCCGCAGTGATGCCTTCCCGCACCGCCGTGTAGGCAGCCTCGACCGCCTCGCGCTCGCCGCCTTCCTCGACCGTGGTCGCGAGGGTTTCCAGCGCATCGGCGAAGCCGTCGACGCCGCGAGCCTCGAAGGCCGGCACGAGGCCTGCGTAGAGCTCGTGACCGGGGTGCTTCATGTGCGTCACCGCGGCTTCGGTGTGGCCCTCGCGGTAGAGGTCGACGCCGACGTCGAGATGGCCGCGGATGAGCGCCAGCTGTGCGAGATAGGCCGCAGCGCTGTTCATGACGGTACCTTCGCCCCCGGCCTCGCCTTCCCCTTCACCCTCGGTGGCACCGATCTGCGCGAGCTGGATCGCGCCGGCGGGGCCATGCCCGGCGTGCGCCGGATCCGGCGCATCGGTGGCGAGCGCGCCGGTGACCGTGCCGCCGGCGGCGAGCAGCATGCCCAGCCGGTAGACCGGATGCAGGCGGAAGCGGGGTTCGGCGTCGTTGCGGGGCGGCTTCTTGTCCATTCGGGAGGCATCGTGGTTGAGAATGCATAGCATTATCGGCTCCAGCGGCCCGCGCGTAAAGGCGAGGGCCGGCGCGGGGGCATCGCCGGTGGCGCCTGTGCGCGCGGGCCTCTAGGATGCGACGCACGTTCAGGGCGACCGGGGCCGCCGTCATGTCGACAATGTTGTTCTCGCTGGTCTGTGCCGCAGGCGTCGCGCTGGTGCTGGTGGCGGATCTCACCGGGCGGCGCTGGCTGGAATGGATCGGCAAGCCGCTCGCGGCCGCCGTCTTCGTGGGCGCCGCGCTTCACTGGGGCGCGCTCGACAGCACCTACGGACGCTGGATCCTGCTCGGGCTGGTACTGGGTGCGGCCGGTGACGTGCTGCTCATGCCGCGCGACAACGAGAAGGCCTTCCTTGCCGGCATGAACGCCTTCCTGCTCGGGCATGTCGCCTATGTGGTCGCATTCTCGGCGCTGCCGCTCGACGGCACCGCCGCACTGATCGCGGCGGTTGTGATGGCGATGGTGCTGCTGGCCGTTGCCGGCTGGCTGATGCCGCACGTGCAGAACGACTTCCGCCTGCCGGTGCTGACCTACTTCGGTGTCATCGGCGTGATGGTGGTGGTGGCGTGCAGTGCGGTGGCGGCCGGTGCGCACTGGCTCATCGCGGTCGGTGCCATCGGATTCGCGCTCTCGGACGTCTCGGTGGCGCGCGATCGCTTCGTCGCCGCCGGCTTCGTGAACCGAGTGTGGGGCCTGCCGCTCTACTTCGCGTCGCAGATGCTGATTGCGGCCAGCGTTGCGTTCGCGGGATGAAAAATGGCCCCGCCGGAGCGGGGCCAAGGTCTTTCACCACGATGTACCGCGGCCGCTAGAGCGCGATCTCGCCGCCGTCCTCGCGCCGGATGGCGACGGTGGTCGAACGCGGCAGGTTGTCCGGTCCGGATGCGCCGCCCGCCGGAAAGCCGTTGGTGGGCGGGAATGCGTCGCCGGGATGCTGGATATTGACGAACAGGGTGCGTGCGTCGGGTGACAGCACGATGCCGGTGACCTCGCAGTCTCCGGGGCCTACGAGCATGCGGCGCAGCGCCGACTGATTGTCGGCTGTCAGGGTGCGGTCGCCGCGCAGTCCACCCGGCACCACGGCCAGCAGCTGATCGTTGGTGGCGTCGGCCACGGCGTTGCCGCCGTTGTCGGTCTGGATCCACAGAACGCCGCGCGGGTCGAAGAACAGGCCGTCCGGGCCGGCGAACTGATTGTCGGCGGTGAGACCCGAGCGGTTGACGGTGTCGGGGTCCGCGTCTGCCGGCGCGCCGAAGGCGAATATGTCCCAGGTGAAGCCGGTCGCGGCAGGATCGTCGCCGTCCTCCCGCACGCGCAGGATGTGCCCCCAGAGGTTGGGGTCGCGCGGGTTGGCGGCGTTGGGCGAGTCCGACGAAGCGTCCTTCTCGTCGTTGTTGGTGAGCGTGAGATAGATCTCGCCGGTGTCGGGATCGGTGGTCGACCACTCGGGGCGGTCCATGGGGGTGGCGCCGATCAGGTCGCCGGCAATGCGCGCGTAGACCAGTACCTCGGCCTGCGAGTCGAAGTTCTGCGCGAGGGTGTCGTTGTTCGCGATGTCCAGCGCGATCCACTCGCCGCTGCCGCTCGCGTCGAGCCTGGCGACATAGAGCGTGCCATTGTCGAGCATGTCCGGATCGGGGCTGTCGGGATCCCAGGCATCGGCGGTGACGAACTTGTAGAGATACTCGTTCTCGTCGTCGTCGCCGGTGTAGAAGGCGATGGGCTGTCCGGGCGTGATGCGCCCCGGCTCGCAGCCCTCGTGGGCGACGCGGCCGAGGGCGGTGCGCTTGACCGGGGTGCTGGCGGGATCGAAGGGATCGATCTCCACGATCCAGCCGAAGTGGTTGGCCTCGTTGCGGTAATCGTCGGCGGCGCTGCCGCCGGTCGGTGTCGTATCCCAGCGCGCGAACTCGCCGTTATCCTCGCTGGCGTCTCCCGCGACGCCGTGCCAGAGGTAGCCGAAGCCGCCGGCATTGATCAGGTAGCGGCTCTTCTCCTGGGGCACCGGATCCTCCTGCGTGGTGACGTAACCGCGGAAGTTCTCCTCGCAGGTCAGGTAGGTGCCCCAGGGCGTGAAGCCGCGGCCGCAGTTATTGATGGTGCCGCGGCCCTGCGTGCCGTCGGGGCTGTAGGCGGTCTGCAGCAGCGCTGAGCCGGCGGCCGGGCCGGAGAAGCGCATCGGCGTGGCGGCGGTGATGCGACGGTTGCGGCCGTTGTCCGAGACCCGCCATTCGCCGGCCATGCGCTGCAGCTCGACCACCGATACGCCGTGACCGTTGATCTCCTTGCGGACCTGGTCGGCATTGGTGGGCAGGCCGTTGCCGTCGGTCTCGCGGTTGGTGACGGCGCTCCCATCCTCGACGCGATAGCCGTGGAAGAAGTCGAAGCTCAGGCTCTCGTGATTGACGCACAGCAGCCCGTTGGTATCCGAGCCGTCGATCGGGAAGAAGTGCATGCCGTCATGCCACTCACCGCTCTGCTGCGCCTGCTCGGCAGCGGTGTTCGATCCGTCGGGCCGGAATGCCGGGAAGTCGCCGAGGATGGGGGTGCCCCACGGAATCAGCGCATCGTAGGTATAGCCCTCGGGCAGAGCGATGGTGTCGATGCCGGAGCCGGCTACACCCTGCACCGACTGGAACCGCAGCTCGGGAGGCTGGTTGCCGCCGCCCGAGGAACCGCCGTTGTCGTCACTGCAGCCGGCCAGTCCGGCGCCGACCAGTGCGCTGCCGGCGGTGACGCCGAAGCTGCCGCGCAGCGCGTCGCGACGCGAAAGCCGCGCCTGCAGCATGCTGCGCAGGGAGGGGGAATCGTTCTGCTCGCGCGTGTCGCGCGATGCCGCGGAGCGAAGTCGCTTCATGACGGTGCCTCTCGGAACGTTGCTCTTGTGGGTCCGAGCCACGCTAAAGGCACGCTGTTACATGGCAGTTGTGCGCGTCTTACGCCGACGTTGCAGCGCGATGACGCGCTTCCGCTTCAGTCGATGATCGCCTTCGGCAGGTAGGCGGACACCATCCAGTTGGGCGCGTCCACGATCTCGCTGATGCGCAGATCGGCCGCCACGCTGGCCAGGCAGTAGGCGTCCGCCGGGTCGAGGCGGCAGCGCCGCGTGATCTGCTCGATGAGCCGGCGCACCGCCTCGCGCGCGGCCTCCATGAGATCGGGGCCGATGCCGGTGGTGACGACGAAGCCGGCGTCGTGCTCGCTTCGCAGCGGGCCGGGCGGGACCTCGAGCATCGGGCTCGCCGGCGCAGCCCCCTTGTGGAGCTCGATGCGCAGCGCGACATCCATGGCCGCCTCGATGGCGGTGCCGCAGACCTCGCCGTCGCCCTGCGCGACGTGGGTATCGCCCAGCGACAGCAGTGCGCCGGGCACTGCCACCGGCAGCCACAGCGTCGCGCCTGCCACCAGATCCCTGCAGTCCATGTTGCCGCCGGTGCGGTACGGCGGAATCACCGGATGCGTGCCGGCCTCGGCCGGGGCCACGCCGATGGTGCCGATGAAGGGGCGCACCGGCAGACGGATGCCGCCGAGGAAGTCCACCCGGGTCTCGTCGTGGCGCGAGATGATCAGGTGCGGATCCGGGAAGTCGTCGGCGAGCAGTCCGAAGCCGGGGATGTTCGCGGTCCAGCCCCAGCCGCTCGGCGCCAGCGATTCGATGCGGACCGCCAGTGCGTCGCCGGGCTCGGCACCGTCGACGTGGATCGGCCCCGACAGCGGATTGGCGCGTTCCGGCTTGAGCGCCGATATCGCGGTGACGTCGGAATCGCGCGTGATCTGTCCGCCCGAGGCGTCGGCGCAGGGCACCGCGATGCGGTCACCGGGCGCGACCGTCAGCGCCGGCGCGTTGTCGCGGTTCCAGCCGAAGTGGCGGGCGTGGTCGTGCAGGGTGTGTGCATTCATGGCGTCGGGCGTCGGTGGGCGGAGAAGCGATCGAGAACCGCCGCCATGTCGTCGGGCAGGCGTTCACGGGCGGCGGTCGCGATCGGTGTCGGCACGCCGCCGTAGTAGGCCTCGGCGATGGCACCCGCGATGCAGGCCTGGGTGTCGGCGTCGCCGCCCAGGCGCACGGCACGGCGCACGGCATCCTCGAAGTCGCACGATGTCAGGAAGGCGATCAGGGCCTCGGGCACGGAGCCGCGCGCGCTGGTGTCGGGGCGGTGCGCGGCGCGCACTGCCTCGTAGTCGCGGTCGAGGTCGTAGCCGAAGGACAGCCCCAGGCGCAGTCGCAGATCGTCGCGCGCAATGGCGCGCCGCGCCAGGAACACCGCCAGCGCCACTGCCT
Organism: Algiphilus sp.; assembly: GCF_023145115.1. Classification (NCBI taxonomy): domain Bacteria; kingdom Pseudomonadati; phylum Pseudomonadota; class Gammaproteobacteria; order Nevskiales; family Algiphilaceae; genus Algiphilus; species Algiphilus sp. The sequence continues at coordinate 14,583 of NZ_JAGLEJ010000026.1, read as the reverse complement.
GCGCGGCGTTCAGCGCGTCCGGGTGGCCGTGGCTGGGCCGGGCGCTGGCGCGGGCGGCGTCGAGCACGGCGTCCTCGTCGTCGAACAGCCAGCCGATCGGCGACACGCGCATGGCCGCGCCGTTGCCGAAGCTGTCGCCGTCCGGCGGGTCGTCGGCCTGCACCCAGCGCGCGAAGCCGGCCCCGTAGCCCGCGTCGGGGTAGCGCCGCGCCCAGCGGCGCAGCGCGTCGCGGTAGTCGCCACCGCTGAGCGCCGCCTCCGCCACCGCCACGCTCAGGACGCTGTCGTCGGTCGGGGTGCTCCGCGGTCCGAACAGGGGGAAGTCCGCGCGCGCGGCCGGCACGTTCTCGTACACCGAGCCGATGATGTCGCCGGCGATGGCGCCGAGCATGCGTGATCCCGGAAGCGGGCCGGACCTCAGGCTAGCGCAGGCGCCGGCACCGTGAACAGCGCGACGTGGCGCGCCGGCAGCGACAGCGTCCATCCGTGGCGCTGCGCGATCCATCGCAGCGTGTCGGGTCCGTAGAAGGCGACATGGGTGGGGTCGCGCAGGTAGTGCCAGCGCGCGAAGGCTTCCGGGTCGGCCGGTGGTGCGCCGGTCATGACGCCCAGAATCCCGCCAGCGCCGAGCAGATCGCCGAGCATCGCCAGCGTCTCGGCCGGGCGATGCAGATGCTCGATGACCTCGCTCGCGGTGACGAAGTCGTAGCGGCGTCTCAGGGTGTCCGGTGCATCGGCGAACAGCGGATCGTAGACCTGCACGCGATGCCCGGCTTCGCGCAACATCGCCGCCAGGGCCGGGCCCGGCCCGCAGCCGAAGTCGAGTCCTTCCGCGCCCGCCGGCAGGCGCGGCGCGAGGGCATCGAAGAGCGGCTGCAGGAAGCGCCGGTAGCCCGGGTCGTGCGGGTCGTTCCGGTGCAGGCGATAGTGCGCGGCTTCGGCGTCGCGATCGGGCCACTGCGCCGGATCGCGGAATATCAGGGCACACCCCGCGCAGCGATGGAAGCGGGTGCCTGCGGCGGCGTGATGGGGCGCCGGGGATGCCCGCCCGCACAGCGGGCAGGCGTCGGGATCAGGCATGGGTCGGCAGGTCGTCGTCGCCCGTGTGCGGCGTGATGGCCGGCGGCAGCAGCGTGTACATCACCGGTGTCACCAGGCGACCGATCAGCGTCGAGCTCACCAGCCCGCCGATGATCACCCAGGCCAGTGGCGAGTACAGCGCCGAGTCGGCCAGCGCCAGTGCGAGCAGCCCGGCCACCGCGGTGGCGGTGGTCAGCAGGATGGGCAGGAAGCGGATCTCGCCGGCCTCGATGACGGCCTCCATCAGCGGCTTGCCCTGGCGTCGCAGGAGATTGGTGAAATCGACCAGGAGGATCGAGTTCTTGATCTCGATGCCGATGAGCGCAATGAAGCCGATCATCGACGTGAAGCCGACCGGGTTGTTGGTCAGCAGCAGCGCCAGCAGGCCGCCCATCACGCCGAGCGGCACCACGCCGGCGACGATGAGCATGCTGCGGAAGCTGCCGAATTCGAGCACCAGCACCGCCAGCACGCCGAAGACCGCGATGATGATGGCGGTACCGAGCCCGCCGAAGGCCTCCTCGCGGCTCTCGACCTCGCCCGCGATGTCCAGTTCGTAGCCGGGCGGCCAGTCGAGCGCGCGCACGCGCTCGACGATGTCCCAGGTCAGGGCTTCGGTGTTGTATCCGGGCTCGGTGAACGCCGTGACCATCGCGGCGCGGCTGCGCTGCTCGCGTTCGATGCGCGCCGGCGCCGCCGCCAGACGGACGTCCGCGAGCTGGCCGAGCGGCACCTGGGCGCCGTTGTCGGCGGCGACGTGCAGCCCGTCCAGCGCGTCGAGCCGCGCCGCGCTGCCGGCGAGCGGCGCGCGCACCACCACCGGATAGTCGTCCCCGCGGTCGTTGAACACTTCGCCTGCGGGCAGCCCCGACAGCGCGATGCGCACGGTGGTGTCGAGCGCCAGCGGATCCACACCGAGCTGGCCGATGCGCTGCTCGTCGACGTCCAGCTTGAGGTCGATGCGCTGCCGGCGCTGACCGTTGACGATATCGCGCACGCCGGGCGTGTCGCGCATGACGTCCTCGATCTGCGCGGCCAGCCGGCGCAGCTCGTCGAGGTCGCGCCCGAGCACGCGCAGCGCGATCGGGGCCTCCGTGGGCGGGCCGTTCTCGAACTCGCGCAGCACGATGTCGGCGCCGGCGATGTCGTCGAAGCGGGTCCGCATGCGTTCGTAGAAGCGCGGCGTGAGCGCGCCGTCGAACTGCTCGATCTGCAGGAAGATCTCGGCGAAGTTGGGGGCGTACTCGCGCTGGAAGATGTTGTAGTAGATCTGCGGATTGCCGCGGCCCAGGTTGGCCATGACGTGGTCGACTTCCGCCTGCTCCAGCAGGATGGCCTCGACCTCGCGCAGCACGCGGTCGGTCGCGTCGCGGTTGGCGCCGTCGGGCAGGGTGACCTGTACCAGCGCCTGTGGCGTGTCGGCCTTGGGGAACATGGCCAGTCCGACGATGCCGGGCACGGTTGCCACGGTGGCGACCACCGCCAGCAGGCTCAGCACCATCGTCGTCCAGCGAAAGCGCAGCGCCAGCTTGAGCATGGGGCGGTAGACGCCGTGGATGAAGCGCATCACCGTGCGCAGTACCGCGTTGCCCTCGCCCTCGGCGGTGCGCGGCAGCACGCGACTCGCCAGAAAGGGGATGATCGTCAGCGCCACCAGCAGCGACGCGGCCACGGTGAACACCACCGCCAGCGGCAGGCCGCGGATGAAGTTGCCGGCCTCCCCGGGCAGCGCCAGCAGCGGCACGAAGGCGAACAGCAGCGTGCCGGTGGCGCCCAGGATGGCGAGCGTGATCTGGCGCGTCGCGAGCAGCGCGGCCTCGGTGCGGTCGTGGCCCAGGCGGAGATAGCGGGCGATGTTCTCGGTCACCACGATGGAGTCGTCCACCAGCAGCCCGAGCGCCACCACGAAGCCGGCGATGGACAGCTGGTTGAGCGTGAATCCGGTGAAGTGCAGCGCCGACAGGCCCATTGCCAGCGACAGCGGGATCGACACCATCACCAGCCCCGCCGAGCGCATGCCCAGCGGCAGCAGGGTGAAGGACACCGCGATCAGCGCGATCAGGAAGTCGGTCATCAGCCGGCCCAGGCGGGCCGCGACGTTGCGCGACTGGTCGAAGGCGCGCACCAGCTCGATGTTGCGCGGCAGCTCGCTCTCGAAGGCGTCCAGTACCTCCCAGATGGCCGCGCGCGTGTCGATCGCGTTGCGCTTCTCGCGCTGGTTGGCCACCACCCAGACCGCGCGCTTGCCGTCGAGGCGGGCGGTGTGCCGCTCGGGGCCGTAGTCCCACGACACGCGCGCGACATCGCCCACCCGCACCACGCGCGCGCCGTCGGCCACCACCACCGTGTCGCGAAGCTGATCGAGGCGCTCGATGTCGCCGGTGCTGCGCAGATTGAAGCGGCGCTGACCGACATCGACCGAGCCGCCGGGCACGTTGCCGGTGCGGCCGGCGACGGCCTGGTAGACCTGCATTGCCGCGATACCGGTCTCGCCCAGCCGGCCGAGGTCGAGTTCGACGCGCAGTTCGCGGGCGGGCAGGCCCTGGATCTCGACCTCCTTGACCGCGTCCACGGTCTCGATGCGGTCCTTGAGGTCCTCCGCGGTATCCTCCAGCAGCTGCCAGGAGGCCTGTTCCGATACCAGGCCGAGCTGCACGATGTTGACCAGGCCGGGATTGATGCGCTCCACCTCGACGCTCTGCACGCCGTCGGGGAAGTCGGGGCGCAGCAGGTCGATCTCGCGGTTGATGGCATCGAAGGTGCGATCGGTGTCGATGCCCACGACGAACTCGACGCGCACCGCCCCCAGCGAATCGTCCGCCGAGCCGGCGATCACCTTGACGTCATCGAGGGTGTTGATCGCATCCTCGATGGGTTCGACCAGCTGGCGCTCGACCTCCAGGGCGTCGGCGCCCGTATACACCGCGATGACGCGGTAGGCCGATATGTCGAAGACCGGGTCCTCGGTGCGCGGAATCTGCTGCCAGCTGGTCAGGCCGATGGCGGTGAGCAGCCCGAAGGCCACCAGCATGAAGGCCGGATTGCGGACCGCGAATTCAGTGAGGCGCATGGCGGTGCGGTCCTACTCGATGATCCGCACGGCTTCGCCGTCGCGCAGGAAGCCGGCGCCGGTGGTCACCACGCGGGCCTGCTCGGACAGGGGCTCGCCCAGCACCGCCCGCTCGTCGTCGAACCAGCGCACGGTCACTTCGCGGGCCTGCACGCGGGCGTTGTCGTCGGCAAGCAGGAAGATGAGCGCGGCCTCGGAGTCGCCCTCGACCAGCGCCTCCAGCGGAATGCCGGTGCGCGCGGTCTCGCCGCTGTCGGCGGTGGTGATGCGGGCGCGCGCCAGCAGGCCGCTGGCGAGGCGCTCCGGGGCTTCCTCGAGGGCCACGTCGACCTCGAAGGTGCCGGTGCGCGGATCGGCCTGGCGGCCGATGCGGCTGACCGCGCCGCGGATGGGCGCGTCCGGCATGGCGTCGACGGTGATGCGCGCCGGGTCGGCCAGCGCCAGCCGCAGCGCGTCGCGGTCCGGCACCGCCGCGGCCAGCACGAAGCCGCTGCCGGCATCGCCCACCGCCAGCACCGGCTGGCCGCCGGCGACGGTCTCGTTGGGCTCGACCATGCGGCGCAGCACGACGCCGTCGGCCGGTGCGCGGATGATGGCGTGGCGCTGATTGAAGCGCGCGGTCTCGAGCCGGGCACGGGCGACGTCGAAGGCGGTCTCGAGGTCGTCGAGCTGCTGCTGGGTGATGACGTTGTCGGCGTGCAGGCGCTCGCCGCGCTCGAGGTCGCGCCGCGCCTTGTCCGCGCTGGCGCGCGCCTGCTCGACGCCGGCATCGACCTCGGTGGTGTCGAGGCGGGCGAGGACCTGGCCCTTCTCGATGCGGTCGCCGGCGTCGGCGTTGACCGCATCGACGATGCCGCCGACGCGGAAGGCGAGCTGCTGCTCGTCGCGCAGCTCGAGGCGACCCACTACCGCGATATCCGGACTGGCGGGCGCGGCTTCGGGCGCCGCCACCCGCACCGCGCGCGGCGCTGCCTCGCGCGTGTCCTGCTCGGCGGTGCCGCACGCCGCCAGCGCGGCGCCGAGCACGACGACGGCGAGCGCCCGGGAGCGGTCAGCGGGAAAGGTCCGGGGCATCCTCATCGGAAGACTCCTTGGCGGAAAGCGGCAGGGCCGGCAGCGGGTAGGCAGCGGCGACGAATTCGACCTCGGCGATCCGGTCGCGCAGGTCGAAGCGGGTGATGACGGCGTTGAGGCGCGCCTCGGTGAGAGCGCGCTGGGCGTCGATGAAGGCGACCTGCGAGAGGCTGGCCTCGGCGCGCTTGCGCTCGGCTATGGCGAAGGCGGCCTCGGCAGCCTCGACGCGGGCGCGCGCAGTACGCACCGCGCGTGCGGCGACGTCCAGATCCTCGTTGGCCGCCTGCAGCGCCAGCCGGAGCTCGCGTTCCAGATCGTCGCGCTGTGCGCGCAGTCGCGCCGCTTCGGCGGCGGCGGCGTCCCGGCTGACGCGGCGCGCGCCGAAGTCGAACAGGTTCCAGCGCAGCACCAGCGAGACGGTCCCGAAGCTGTCGTCGCTGCTGTCCACGGCGTAGTCCGCGCCCTGGATGCCGTAGTCGGCGGCCAGCGACAGCTCGGGCAGCCGGCGCGCCTGACCGGCATCGACCTGCGCTTCCGCACCGGCGATGGCGGCGTCCAGGCGGGCGAGCTCGGGACGCGACGAGACGGTGTCCGCCTCCGCGTCGGGGCCCGGGTCGGCGGGCGCGGGAGCAGGGGTGCCGTCGGGCTCGGCCTCGGGCAGGACCAGTCCGGCGGCGTCGTCGCGGCCCAGCAGCCGGGCGAGCTGTCGCCGCGCCTGCCGGGTACCGGCGCGCGCGGCGTCGAGGCGCTGCTCGACGGCCAGCATCTCGGCACGGGCGCGCAGCACGCGGTCATGGGTGGCGGTGCCCTCGCGTTCCATGACCTTCGCGATGCGCAGATCCTCGGCGAGCAGGTCGCGGCTGGCCTCGAGGATGCCCTCGGCGGCGTCGGCGCGCGCGGCGCCGAAGTAGGCGCGCTTCACTTCGCGCACCAGCGTGCGGGCGGTCACTTCCAGGCCGGCGCGGGCGGCATCGGTGGCGGCGGCACGGGCGGCGATGGCGGCGCCGATCTCCGGCGCATAGAGCGGGGCGCGCAGGGTCAGCTTGGTCTCCTGCTCGCGCGGGCGCAGCAGGGGTTCCTCGATGTCGCGGAGGTCGGTAGGGAACATCGCCGGCTCGCCGCGCTCCTCCAGCAACCGGTTGAGGGTTTCGTGGATCGGGTTGAAGAGCTGGCCGGCCGGGAAGTCGATGGTGCGGCCGCCTGTGGCGCGCGTGTAGCGTGCCTCGAGGCCGAGCGCGGGCAGACGCCGGGCGCGGGTCGCGCGGGCCTCGAGGTCGCTCGCGAGCAGCGCCTGCATGCCGGCATCCATGACCGGATTGCTGCGCAGCGCCTCGCGCACATAGGCGTCGAGCCGCTGGTCGTCCGCCGGTTGGGCGGCGGCGTACGGTGCCAGCGCGATCAGGGCGCAGGCAATCAGAGAGGGGGAGCGACGGCGGGCAGCGCGCGTGCCGGACACGGTCACGGCTCCAGCGCGCGGGCTGCGAGCGCCGCGGCGTTGTCGACGAAGGTTTCCACCGGAATGCCCTCCTGCTCGAAAAGAAAGGCCTTGTGCTGGGCGATCTGCAGCACGCCGTGGGTGAAGCCCCACATCGTCATCGCCATCAGCATGGGGTTCGTGATGTCGGATCGGAGGCTGCCGTCGCGCATGCCCTGCTCGATGGCGCGGACGGTGACCAGATGCACGTCGCGGCCGGCACTCATGGTGGCGGCGAAGGTCTCGTCGGTCTCGGTCTGGACCTCGGCCTCGGTCGCTTCATAGCGCGACAGCGCGTTGAAGTAGCAGGGGTGGGTCTCGGCGAAGCGCATGTAGATGCGGCCGATGGCGACCAGTTGATCGCGTCCGCGCTGCTCGGTCGCGGCGGCTTCCTCGAACAGCGCGCGCAGGCGGCGCAGTGCCCGGATGCAGATGGCCAGGTGCAGTGCGCGCTTGTCGCGATAGTAGACGTAGACCAGCGCCCGGGAGACGCGCGCCTGCGCCGCGACGTCGTCCATGGTCGCTGCGTCGAAACCGCGTTCCTGGAACACGTGCTCGGCGGCGTCGAGGATCTCTTCCCGACGTCGCTGCTTCTCTTCGGCTCGGCGCTGCTCACTGGGTCGCATGCCGCCAGTTTGTTGACGAAGTGTCAATAAGTCAACACATGTCTAGCGACCGACTCCGGCGGTCGGTCCGGGACGCGATCGGCGGTTACGGCGCGCCGCCGGTCGCATCCCCTCGCGGCGGAACCAACCGTGCCGTATCATGCGGGCATTCCGGCCAACCAACCGTGTCATTCCGCATGCCGTCTACTGCCGAGCGCGCGCCCAAGGCGCCCCTGAACTGGCCCGCCGTCATCATGTTCGCGCTGACCCTGCCGCTGGGGCTGGTCGCGGCGCCGGCGTACATCATCGCCACCGGGCCGTCGCCCTGGCTCTATCTCTGGGCCGTTGCGCTGTTCTGGGTGACGGGAATCTCGATCACGGCCGGCTATCACCGCTACTGGGCGCATCGCAGCTACCGGGCGCGCGGTCCCATGCGCTGGCTGCTGATGCTGTTCGGGGGCATGGCGCTGCAGAACAGCATCCTGGTCTGGGCGTCGATGCACCGCGTGCATCATCGGCACGTCGATGACACCGAGTCCGATCCGTACTCGATCAAGCGCGGCTTCTGGTATGCCCACATGGGCTGGATGCTGCGCGACTATCCGAGCGGCGACATCGACATGAGCGTGGCGCGCGATCTGCAGGAGGATCCGCTGGTCGCCTTCCAGCACCGCCACTACCTGGCCATCGCGGTCGGCATGAACCTGCTGATCCCGGGCCTGGTCGGCGCGCTGCACGGCGACATCGCCGGCGGTCTGCTCATCGTCGGCGCGCTGCGCCTGGTGCTGGTGCACCAGATCACCTTCTTCATCAACTCGCTGGCCCACACCTGGGGCCGCCGTCCGTTCACGCGCAGCAACACCGCGCGCGACAACGGGGTGATCGCGCTGCTCACCTTCGGCGAGGGCTACCACAACTTCCATCACCTGTTTCAGTGGGACTACCGCAACGGCATCCGCTGGTGGCAGTTCGATCCCACCAAGTGGCTGATCGCGGGTGCGGCGCGCGTGGGGCTGGCTTCCGATCTCAAGCGCGTGCCCGAGTTCAAGATCCAGCGCGCGCTGCTCGAAACCCAGCTCGAGCGCGCCGCCGAGGGCTTGAGCGGCGAGCCGTCGCACGCGGGCCGCGTCGCGCATCTCCTGCACATGCTGGAGCACGAGCGTGCGGCCTTCGCGGATACACTCGGGGAATGGGCACGCGTTCAGCAGCAGCGCATCGAGAATGCGCGTCGCGACCTCGCCGACCGCTGGGCGCATACCGAGATCTCGCATCGCGTGACCGCGATGGAGCGCAATCTCGCGCAGTCGCTCCGTCAGCAGCGGCACCGGGTGCGTCTGCTGGCCCGGCAGCTGACCCAGCAGGTGTCGACTTCAACCGGTTGACCGGATGGGCTGCGGCTCGTCCGCAGCCCTGAAACGGCGCCGCACCGCCGGCCGGCCCGGCCAGGGTTGATCAGTCGCCGAAGTGCCTGGCGTGGAACGCGAGCAGCCGCTCTGCCGTCGCTTCGGGCGCTTCCATCATCGGAAGGTGTCCCATCGCCGGCATCATCTGCAGGTCGGTGGCGTCGGGGTTGGCCTCGACGTAGACCCGAGCACCGGACGGGTGCAGCGCACGGTCCTCCTCGCCCCAGACCAGCAGCGTGGGCACGTCGATATCGGCCACGCGTGCGTTGAGCGGCTCGGCCTCCTGCACGTCCAGGAAGATGGCCCGGTAGCGCTCGTACCGCGCGGCAGCGCGCTTCGCGAGCGTGTCGCGCACGAACCAGGGCAGGTAGGGGCGTTCGTGGAAGACGAGCTCCATCACCGCGTCGAACTCTGCGGGCGTCTCCGCGAGCAGGCCGATCTCGCCGGTCTCGACGTAGTGCGTGCGCAGCTCGGACTGTTCGGCGCCTTCCAGACCGAACGGCGCGAGCAGCCACAGCGATGCGACGCGATCGGGGTTCTCCAGGGCCAGCGCCATCGCCAGGTAACCGCCCATGGAACTGCCGCCCACGTGGAGCGGGCCGGACAGGCCGATGGCATCGATGATGGCCTCGATGCGCCGGCGCTGCGCGGGCAGTCCGTAGCCGGCGTCATCCGGTGCGCTCGCGTCGCCGAATCCGGGCAGATCCGGTACCACCACGCGGAAGTGCGGCGTCAGATGCTTGGCTACGCGGGTGAAGTTGTCCTTGTTGGCGGAGAAGCCGTGCAGCAGCAGCAGGGTGGGGCCTTCACCGCCGGCGAGGTAGGGGATCTCGAATCCCTCGATATGCGTGGTATGCATCTCCAGGCCGGCCATGCGGCGTTCGAGCTGGAGTGCGAAGCGTGTGGCCGTATCCGGCGCCAGGACCATGACGCCGACCACCAGCAGCACCATGAAGGCGCCTGCGAAGTAGCCGAAGCGGGTGAGCGAGGGGATGGGCACGGCGGGTCTCCTGGCGAGGGGCGCCGGCAGCATACCGCCAAGCAAAAAAATCGGCGCGCGGCCTGCGGGAACAGGACGCGCGCCGGTCGCAGCACACACCGGTCAGGGAGGAGGGAGAGTTAGACCGGTGAAGGTGATGCTGCGCGTTCGCGCGACCGTTGTGGGGCCTGTGCGGATGGGCGGTATCGCGTGCCCGTTCGGCGGTCGGCAGCGCTCAGGTGTCACTGATGTCGCGCATCAGGCTCTCCTGGGCGACGCTCGCCACCAGCTCCCCGGAGCGCGTCCAGATCTGGCCGCGCGACAGGCCGCGGCTCCCCTGCGCGGTCGGCGCGTCCATGCTGTAGAGCAGCCAGTCGTCGGCCCGGAAGTCGCGATGGAACCAGACGGCGTGATCGATGGAAGCGACCACCATGTCCTGCGACAGATAGCTGCGCGCGTGCGGCAGCAGCGCGGTCGACAGCAGGCTGAAGTCGGACGCGTAGGCCAGCACGCAGCGGTGCAGCATGGCGTCGTCGGGCAGTGTGCCGCTGGCGCGGAACCAGATGTGCTGCGCGGGCGCGTGCGGTTCCGGAGTGAAGGGGTCGGTCGGCGATACCGGACGGAACTCGATGGCGGTCTGGCGCAGCAGCGCGCGGCGGGCGCGTTCGGGCGCGTCCGGGTGCAGCGCCAGCCAGCGGTCGCGCAGCGCGTCCTGGTCGTCGAGCGTCTCCGGTGCCGGTACGTCGGGCATGGTCTGCTGATGCGAGAGCCCCGGCTCGGGGCGCTGGAAGCTCGCGATCATCGACAGGATCGGCTTGCCGTTCTGGATGGCCTGCACGCGGCGCGCCGCGAAGGTGCGACCGTCGCGCACGCGGTCGACGTCGTAGACGATCGACTGCGTCATCTCGCCGGGGCGGAGGAAGTAGGCGTGCAGCGAGTGGGGCATGGCGTCGCTGGTGGTGCGCGCGGCCGCCACCAGCGCCTGTCCGACCACCTGGCCGCCGTAGACGCTGCGGCCGCCGAGGTCGCGGGATTCGCCGCGGAAGATGTTGACTTCGAGGTTCTCGAGATCGAGAAGCCGGACGAGATCGTCGAGGGCGTTACTGGTCATGGGAATCGCGGTCCTTCTTTGGCGCCTCGGCGTCGAGGCGCAGCCCCTGGCGCATGCCGCTGCCGACAAGGCGATTGACGGCGCGGATACTGGTGTACACGGTGGTGGAGGTGAGATCGTGAATCTCGCGCACGATGCGCGCGGTGTCGCGGGTGGCGGGGATGCCGTCGAGCACCTCGAAGGGAATGCTGGCAATGCCGCGGTGGATGTCCTCGACGGTGCGCGTGGTGCCTTCCACGGCGCCCTCCGCCAGGCGCTGCGCATCCTGGATGCGGTGGCGCTGGCGGAGCATGCGCTGCGCTTCCCCGTAGCGCGCCGCGGCGGCGCCGATATCGTTGCCGGACTCGCGGACCGACGTTCCCAGCCGCACGTGCCGGAGCAGCAACGCTGCCGTGAGCAGCATGCACGCCGCGGTGGCCGCGAGCACGACCCAGGCCGGCATCAGCGGCTCCCCAGCAGGCGGACGCGCGGCTCGATGCCGTACTCGCGCAGCTGCACTTCCAGGATTTCGCGCGTCTGACGGTAGACTTCGCGCTGAATGAGGCCGGGGGCGAGCGCGCCGAAGCGGCCGGCGATCCAGGACTCCTTCGCGGCGACCTCGATGGGATTGAGGATCTCGATCCCGATCACGCGGCTGCGGGCTTCGCCGAGCTGCTGGCGCAGCTCCGGATTGAGGTCGGCGTGCAGCGGCTTGAGCGCCTCGGCGTCCCGGCGCAGTCGCGACAGGATCCGTGCCGTGCGCTGACCGCGAATCGCCAGCCACACCAGCAGTACCAGGTTCGCAGACAACAGGATGATGGCAGCGAGCAGCATTCCCGAACCCTCCGCAGCGGTGATCTCAGGCGCGATTATGCGCAAGCGCGACCGGGCGCGCGCTCGATGAGCATCCGTGCGCCGGACACCGATCTGCCGGTCGCCGCCGTCGGCGATGCGCTCCTGCTCGCACTCGCGCGCGGCAGTGCGGTGCTGACGGCGCCGCCCGGCAGCGGCAAGACCACCCTCGTGCCGCTCCTGCTGGCCGAGAGGATCGCGGCCGGCCAGCGCATCATCGTGGTCACCCCGCGCCAGGTGGCCGCGCGCGCAGCGGCGCGGCGGATGGCTGCACTGATCGGCGACGAGGTCGGTGCGCGCGTCGGCTATCGCGTGCGCTGGGACCGGCGCAGCAGCAAAGAGACCCGGGTGCTGGTCGTGACCGAAGGCGTGCTTCTGCGCATGCTGGAAGCCGATCCGGAGCTGCCCGGTACCCACACCGTGATCCTCGACGAGTTCCACGAGCGGAGCCTCGATGCGGATCTGGCGCTCGGTCTGCTGATGGAGGTGCGCGAGACGCTGCGGCCCGACCTGCGCGTCCTGGTGATGTCGGCGACCATCGATGCGGCGCCGGTGGCTGCGCTGCTGGGAGACGCGGAGATCGTGCGCGCGGAGGGACGCCAGTACCCGGTCGGCGTGCATCACCGCCCGCTGGCCGCGCGACCCACGGACGACGTCGCGGCGTTCGCCGCCGGCGTTGCGGATGCCGTGCGCGACGCCATGGGCGAAGCTGACGGCGACGCCCTCGTGTTCCTGCCCGGCATGCGCGAGATGCGCGCCGTCGCGGCTCGCCTGGAGCAGGGCGCCGCGGCGCGCGTGCACCTGCTGCACGGAAGCCTCCAGCCCGCCGAGCAGGACGCGGCGCTGGCGCCGGCACCGGACCGCAAGATCATTCTGGCCACGCCCATCGCGCAGACCAGCCTCACCGTCGAGGGGGTGGGCATCGTCATCGATTCCGGCTGGCACCGCCTGACGCGCTTCGATGCCCGCGCCGGTGCCGACCGCCTCGTCACCGAACGCATCTCGCGGGCGGCGGCGGACCAGCGCGCCGGACGGGCCGGGCGCCTGGGCCCGGGCAGCTGCTGGCGGCTGTGGTCGGCGGACGCGCATTCCCGTCTCCCGGCGCAGGATCAGCCGGAGATCCTCCGCGCCGATCTCGCGGCCTTCGTGCTGCGCGCCGAGTGCTGGGGACGCGGTGCCTCGCGCACGCTGTCCCTGCTCGATCCGCCCGCGCCGGTCGCCCTGGAGCGTGCCGAGCAGCTGCTGCGCTCGCTCGGGGCGCTCGATGACGCGGGTGCGATCACGGCGGCCGGACGCGAGATGGCGCGCCTGCCGCTGGCGCCGCGTCTTGCCGCCATGCTGCAGCGTGCGCGCGCGGCCGGATATCTGTCAGATGCCATATGGGTTGCCGCGTGCCTCGAGGACACCGCGGCAACCGGTCGCACGCTCGCCCAGCGCGCCGCCGCGGTGACCGCGCAGCCACGGGATGGCGCCGCACGGCGCCTGGTCGCGGATCTGGCGCGCGCTCTGGGCGTCGATGCCCCGCCGAAGCCGGCTCCGGACCGCTCGGCACACCTCGGCCTGGTCGCAAGCTGGGCCTTCCCGGAGCGCGTGGCCCGTCGTCGCTCCGGAGACGACGGCCGCTACCTCTGCGCCGACGGCGGTGAGCTCGTTGTCGAGTCGGCCGATCCGGCGCACGCCGAATGGCTGGTCGCTCCCGAATGGGAGCCGCGCCAGCCGCGGCGTGCGAGGCTGGTCGCGCCGCTCGACGGAGCCGATGTCGCAGCGGGGCGATGCGGCGCCATCCGGGAGACGGAGCACGTCGACTGGGATCCGCGCCAGGAGGCGGTAGTCGCCGAGCGCCGGCGGATGCTGGGCCGCATCGTGCTCGACGCCGAGCCGCTGCCGTCGGTGCCGCCCGAGCGCTGTGCCGCACTGCTCGCGGAGGCGATCGCCGCTCGCGGCATCGGGGCGCTGCCCTGGACCGAAAGCGCGCGCGGTCTGCAGAGCCGCATGGCGAGTGTGCGCGCCTGGCATCCGGACGACGGCTGGCCGGCGGTCGACGATGCCGCCCTCCAGGCCAATCTCGCGCACTGGCTGATGCCCTGGCTCGCCGGAATGTCGCGCTTCTCGCATCTGGCCGCGATCGATCTCGAGACCGTCCTGCGGTCGGCACTGTCCCATCCTCAGCTTCGGGAGCTGGACGCGCTGGCACCCGAGGCCGTTCCGGTGCCGAGCGGGCATCGCGTGCGTCTGCAGTACGGCTGCGACGGCGAGCCCCCGATCCTGGCGGTGAAACTGCAGGCGGTGTTCGGGCTCTCCGAGACGCCGTGCGTCGATGGCGGTCGCGTGCCCGTTCGCATCCATCTGCTGTCGCCGGCCGGCCGGCCGCTGCAGGTCACGCAGGACCTCGCGTCATTCTGGCGGGACGGCTATCGCGAGGTCGCGCGGGAGATGCGCGGACGCTACCCCAAGCACCCCTGGCCGGACGATCCGCTGTCCGCAGCCCCGATGATGGGCACCAGGCGGCGGCATCAGCCTTGACGGAAGATGACGGCGAAACGACAATACGCGGCCTCGCGCTGGCGGACGCGGACAAGCCGTCCGCCGCGACGGATGCGGAGGGGTACTCAAGCGGTCAACGAGGGCAGACTGTAAATCTGCTGGCTTAGCCTTCGTAGGTTCGAATCCTACCCCCTCCACCAAGCAGCAGAGGCGTTCCCAAAATCTGCCCCGGCACGGATCGTGTCGGGGCATTTTTTTTGCGCGTCCGGATCGACGTGGGCAGTCGATCGCATTGTCCAACCCCGGTGCCGTCACGAGGGCCGCAATCACCGCGGCGGGCGAGCCGGGGAATACCAGCCCCGGAGGCACCTTGCGAGATCCGGACGACCGCGCCTGGAGCCTGCGGCCAGGCTCGCGAGACGCTAGTACTGGCGCCCACGCGGGTGCAGCTCAATGGGCCGAAGCCATGCGC
>NZ_JAGLEJ010000025.1 GCF_023145115.1 Algiphilus sp. | reverse complement strand
TGGAGGAGGGTCTGCGCTTCGCCATTCGCGAGGGCGGCCGCACCGTCGGCGCCGGCGTGGTGGCAAAGATCATCGCCTGAGGCTCTCGGGCTTTGCTTTTCCACGGGGCGCGCGTACAATGCGCGCCCCGTGTTTTTCGTGGTTGCCGGTGTAGTCGCGGGTCGTTGTCCCCAGGGTAGTAGCTCAATTGGTAGAGCAGCGGTCTCCAAAACCGCAGGTTGGGGGTTCGAGTCCCTCCTGCCCTGCCATTTCGTGGCAGGGGTCCCGCAAGTGACCGCAGAAACCGACCCAATTTCAAGCGCTTATCGATGAGCAATTCCAAGCAGGCATCCGGCGGCAGTCTCGACACCCTCTGGATGCTCGCGGCGCTGGCCGTGGTGGGTGGCGGTATCGCTGCCTTCTACATGCTGCAGCCGCAGTACAACGTGGCCATTCGAGCCGGGATCATGGTCGCCGCCGTGGCCGCGGCTGCGTTCCTGTTCTACCAGACCGCCAATGGCCGGATCGCCTGGGGGTATCTGGTGGGTGCGCGCATCGAGATGCGCAAGACCACTTTCCCGACCCGTCAGGAGAGCATCCAGACCACGCTGCTGATCGCGCTGGTGGTGCTGATCGTGGCGCTGTTCCTCTGGGGGCTCGACTCATTCCTGCTGTGGGCGGTCCAGCTTCTGACCGGACGGGGTTAGCACGATGGCCATGAAGTGGTATGTCGTCCACGCGTACTCGCAGTACGAGAATCACGTCAAGCGTGCGCTCTTCGACCGCATCAAGCGGGAGGGCTTGCAGGAGCGCTTCGGCGACATCCTCGTGCCCACCGAGGAGGTCGTGGAGATGCGCGACGGCGTCAAGCGGACGACCGAGCGCAAGTTCTTCCCGGGCTATGTGCTCGTGCAGATCGACATGAACGAGGAAGCCTGGCATCTGGTCAAGTCGACGCCCAAGGTGCTCGGCTTCATCGGCGGCACGCCCGACCGGCCGGCGCCGATCTCGGACAAGGAAGCCGACACCATCCTCAACCGCGTCGAGGAATCGGTCGAGAAGCCGCGCCCGAAGACGCTGTTCGAGCCCGGCGAGACGGTGCGCGTCATCGACGGCCCGTTCGCGGACTTCAACGGCGTCGTCGAGGAAGTCAACTACGAGAAGAGCCGCCTGCGCGTGGCGGTGCTGATCTTTGGCCGCTCGACCCCGGTCGAGCTCGAGTTCTCGCAGGTCGAGAAGGGGTGAGCCCATTTACGGCTGCCGGTGGCAGCCGTAAATGGGTGAACGCCCGGCCATGGATGGCCGGGCAGGAACCACGCACCATGGAGGGTTACAAGCAGGACATGGATTGAAGCGACAGAGGGCAGCCCGAGCGGGCTGCCGGTGGCAGCCGCAAACGGGCGAACGCCCGGCCATGGATGGCCGGGCAGTACCCCGCACCACGGACGGTTGCAGGCAGGACGGTGATTGAAGAAGCAGGGCCTCGTTCCAGAGACGAGGCGCCGAAACCCAGGGGAGCCGCAAGGCGCTAGCACCCATTTCAGGAAGAAGGACCGATGGCAAAGAAAGTCAAGGGCTACATCAAGCTGCAGATCCCTGCAGGCAAGGCCAACCCGTCCCCGCCCGTGGGCCCGGCGCTGGGCCAGCAGGGCGTCAACATCATGGAGTTCTGCAAGGCGTTCAACGCCGAGACGCAGAACCTCGAGGCCGGCCTGCCGACCCCGGTGGTGATCACGGTCTATACCGACCGTTCCTTCACCTTCATCACCAAGACGCCGCCCGCCGGCGTGCTCATCAAGAAGGCGCTCAACCTCAAGTCGGGCAGCGGCACGCCCAACACCAAGAAGGTCGGCAGCATCTCCCGCGAGCAGCTCGAGGAGATCGCCAAGACCAAGTGGCCGGATCTGAATGCCGGTGACATGGACGCGGCCGTGCGCACCATCGCCGGCTCCGCCCGTTCCATGGGCGTCGAAGTCGAGGGGGTCTGAACATGGCACACGTGAGCAAGCGCAAGAAGGCCTTCGCCGAGAAGGTCGAGCACGGCAAGATCTATCCGCTGGATGAGGCGCTCGCCCTGCTGGGCGATATCGCCACCGCGAAGTTCCGCGAGTCGGTCGATCTGTCGATCAATCTGGGTGTCGACCCGCGCAAGTCTGATCAGAACGTACGCGGATCCACCGTGCTGCCGCACGGTTCCGGCAAGACGGTCCGCGTGGCGGTGTTCGCGCAGGGCGCCAAGGCCGAGGAGGCCGAGAGCGCCGGCGCCGATGCGGTCGGCATGGAGGAGCTGGCCGAGCGCATGAAGGGCGGCGAGCTCGACTACCAGGTGGTGATCGCCGAGCCGGCGGCCATGCGCGTGGTGGGTGCGCTCGGTCAGCTGCTGGGCCCGCGCGGCCTGATGCCGAACCCGAAGACCGGCACCGTGACCCCGGACGTGGCAACCGCCGTCAGCAACGCCAAGGCCGGCATGGCGAAGTTCCGCACCGACAAGGGTGGCGTGATCCACTGTGCCGTCGGTGCCGCCGATTTCTCGGCCGACCAGCTGCGCGACAACATCACGGCGGTGCTGCGCGATATCCGCAAGGCCAAGCCGACCACGTCGAAGGGCTCGTACATCCGCAAGGTGACGCTGTCGACCACGATGGGGCCGGGCGTGCCGGTCGAGCTGTCGAGCCTGCCGGAATGAGTTTCGCGGGTCCGGCGTCGCCGGACCCGACCCAATCTTGACTGTGTGGCGAAAGCCGCACCGTCCAAGACCGTAGGTGCCCGAGCGGGATGACCCGTGACGGATTAAATGCCGGAAGGCGGCCTGCGCAGATGGTGAATCACCCCGCGAGGGGTGCGCCGTACAGGGGGAAGCCGGGCGGTATGCCGGTTTCCATGTTGTTGTGCCACCAGGAGCATTGAGTAAATGGCATTACGTCTGCATCAGAAGCAAGCCCTGGTAGCGGAAGTCAACGAAGTCGCGCAGCAGGCGCACGCGGCGGTCGCGGCCGAGTACATCGGTCTCACCGCTGGCCAGCTCGACGTGCTGAGAGCGAAGGCCCGCGAGGGTCAGATCTATCTGCACGTCGTCAAGAACTCGCTGGCCAAGCGCGCGGTGGAAGGCACGCAGTTCGAGTGTCTGACGCCGTCGCTCGTGGGCCCGATCATGCTGGGTTTCGCGCTCGAGGATCCGTCCTCGGTCGGGCGCGTCATCAAGGACTTCGCCAAGAAGCATCCGAAGCTGGTCGTGAAGTCGGTTGCCATGGGCGGTGTCGCCTACGGCCCCTCCGACATCGAACGACTGGCGTCGCTGCCCAACCGCGAAGAGGCACTGGCGATGTTCATGGGCACTCTCAAGGCGCCCATCGGGAACTTCGTCCGCCTCCTCAACGAGCCCACGGCCAAGTTCGTGCGCACGTTGTCGGCGGTCGGCGAGGCCAAGAAGGCCGCCTGACCGGGTGCTTCGCGCTTTCCGCTGCAGTTTCAGTAGCAATCGATCGGCTTTACCACACATTCAATCGAGGTAACCAACCATGGCACTGTCCAACGAAGAAATCATCGACGCCATCGCCGAGAAGTCCGTCATGGACATCGTCGAGCTCGTCAAGGCAATGGAAGAGAAGTTCGGCGTCACCGCCGCGGCCCCCGTGGCCGTCGCCGGTGCCGCAGCGGCCGGCGGTGATGCCGGCGGCGGCGAGGCAGCCGAGGAGAAGACCGAGTTCACGGTCGTCCTCGCCTCCTTCGGCGAGAACAAGGTCGGCGTCATCAAGGCCGTCCGCGAGGTCACCGGCCTGGGTCTGAAGGAAGCCAAGGACCTGGTCGAGGGGGCGCCGAAGGAGCTGAAGGAAGACGTCTCCAAGGACGACGCCGAAGCGATGAAGAAGAAGCTCGAGGAAGCCGGCGCTACCGTCGAGATCAAGTAAGAAGCGAGCCGCCGTCCGCCGGCTCTCCGGCGGGCGGCGCACATGCTCCAGGAGCCGAATTGCCCCATTCCGATCGTCGTGCGTGCAACCGATGCAGCGTTCCGGTGTCCCAGGACACGGGCGGTCCTCGGCGGCGCGTGCACGGCGTCATGGTCGGTGGCGGTTCCGGAGGTTCGCGACAGGGCGCGGCCTTGCCGCGTCCCCGGCAAGTCGTTCCGGTCGCGCGGCCGCGCGGCAGGGCATTGCAGGTGACCGTACGCATTTGTTGATTCGAGCTTCAATCCGAATCCCGTCAGCCGGGTGCGCTTCGCGCCCGGCTGCTTTTGCTTGTCCGTCGAACGGGTCTGGGGCCTGCCGTCGCGCCATCGTGCGCCGGCAGGCCCGAGCCCCGTCGCGCGCCGGGACCCCCGGCGTGCGGCAGGCCGTGATCACGCAGCAGCAGGTATAACTCATGAGCTACTCCTTCACCGAGAAAAAGCGCGTCCGCAAGAACTTCCGCAAGCAGGAAGACACCTTGCCGATCCCCTTCCTGCTGGCTACGCAGATCGATTCCTATCGCAGCTTCCTGCAGGCCGAGGCGCAGCCCGGCAAGCGCCGCGACATGGGGCTGCACGCGGCCTTCCAGTCGGTCTTCCCGATGCTGAGCTATTCCGGCGCCGCGGCGCTGGAGTATCTGTCGTACCGGCTCGGCGAGCCGGTGTTCGACGAGAAGGAGTGCCGCATCCGCGGTCTCAACTACTCGGCACCGCTGCGCGTGAAGTGCCGCCTCGTCATCTACGACAAGGAATCCAAGGAGAAGCGCGTCAAGGAGGTGCGTGAGCAGGAGGTGTACATGGGCGAGCTGCCGCTCATGACCGAGAACGGCACCTTCATCATCAACGGCACCGAGCGCGTCATCGTTTCCCAGCTGCACCGCTCGCCGGGCGTGTTCTTCGATCACGACCGCGGCAAGACGCACAGCTCGGGCAAGCTGCTCTACACCGCCCGGGTGATCCCGTACCGTGGCTCCTGGCTGGACTTCGAGTTCGATCCGAAGGACAACCTCTACGTCCGCATCGACCGCCGTCGCAAGCTGCCGGCGACGATCCTGCTGCGCGCGCTGGGGTACGACAACCAGTGGATGCTGGAGACCTTCCACGAGCGCAACGTCCACCACCTTACCGACGAGGGCGCGAACCTCGAGCTGGTGCCCGAGCGCCTGAAGGGCGAGACCGCCACCTTCGACATCGCCGACAAGGAAGGCAATGTCATCGTCGAGACCGGCAAGCGCATCACCGCGCGCCACATCCGCCTGATCGGCCAGGCCGGCATCGAGACCCTGTTCGTGCCGGACGCCTATCTGCTGGGCAAGATCGTGGCGCGCGACATCGTGTCCGAGGACGGCGAGATCATCGCCGCGGCCAACAGCGAGATCACCGAGGAGCTGCTGGCAGCTCTGCGCGAGGCCAAGGTCGACACCCTGCATACGCTCTATGTCAATGATTTCGACAAGGGCCCGTACATCTCGACCACGCTCAATATCGACTCCACGCGCACGCGTCTGGAAGCGCTGGTGGAGATCTACCGCATGATGCGTCCGGGCGAGCCGCCCACCAAGGACGCCGCCGAGGCGCTGTTCCACAACCTGTTCTTCACCTTCGAACGCTACGACCTCTCCGCGGTCGGCCGCATGAAGTTCAACCGCCGACTGCGCCGTGACAACGTCACCGGCCCGGCCGTGCTCTACGACGGTCGCTACTTCGCCAGCCAGCCGAAGGACGAGAACTGCGCCAAGCTGCTCGAGCAGTACGGCGAGGATCACTCCGACATCGTCGATGTCATGAAGGAGATCGTCGCCATCCGCAACGGCGAGGGTGTCACCGACGACATCGACCACCTCGGCAACCGGCGCATCCGCTCGGTGGGCGAGATGGCCGAGAACGTCTTCCGGACCGGCCTGGTGCGCGTCGAGCGTGCGGTGCGCGAGCGCCTGGCGCTGGCCGAAGCCGAGAACCTGACGCCGCAGGACCTGATCAACGCCAAGCCGGTGTCGGCGGCGGTGAAGGAATTCTTCGGCTCCTCGCAGCTGTCGCAGTTCATGGACCAGAACAACCCGCTGTCGGAGGTCACGCACAAGCGTCGCGTGTCCGCCCTCGGCCCGGGCGGTCTGACCCGCGAGCGCGCCGGCTTCGAGGTGCGCGACGTGCACCCGACGCACTACGGTCGCATCTGCCCCATCGAGACGCCGGAAGGCCCGAACATCGGCCTCATCAACTCGCTGGCGGTCTATGCCCGCACCAACGAGTACGGCTTCCTCGAGACGCCGTACCGCAAGGTGACCGATGGCGTGGTCAGCGACGAGATCGAGTACCTCTCGGCCATCGAGGAAGGGCGCTACACCATTGCGCAGGCGAACTCGGTGCTGGACGAGAAGGGCAACTTCGTCAACGACCTGATCTCGGTCCGCGTGCAGAACGAGTTCTCGATGCTGCCGCCGAGCGAAGTCCACTACATGGACATTTCGCCCCGCCAGATCGTCTCGGTCGCGGCCGCGCTCGTGCCCTTCCTGGAGCACGATGATGCCAACCGCGCGCTCATGGGCGCCAACATGCAGCGCCAGGCCGTGCCCACGCTCAAGGCCGACAAGCCGCTGGTGGGCACCGGCATCGAGAAGCGCGTGGCGGTCGACTCCGGCAACGCCATCACCGCCCGCCGCGGCGGGCGGGTCGACAAGGTCGACGCCGGGCGCGTGGTCATCCGGGTCAACGACGACGAGGCCGTGCCGGGCGAGGCCGGTGTCGACATCTACAACCTGGTGAAGTACACGCGTTCCAACCAGAACACGTGCATGAACCAGAAGCCGATCGTGAAGCCGGGCGACGTGGTCGCGCGCGGGGACGTCGTCGCCGACGGCCCCAGCACCGACATCGGCGAGCTGGCGCTGGGCCAGAACATGCTGGTCGCGTTCATGCCCTGGAACGGCTACAACTTCGAGGACTCGATCCTGGTTTCCGAGCGCGTTGTCGCCGAGGACCGCTTCACGACGGTCCACATCGAGGAGCTCAACTGCGTCGCGCGCGAGACCAAGCTCGGTTCCGAGGAGATTTCCGCGGACATCCCGAACGTCAACGAAGCCGCGCTGCGCAAGCTGGACGAGTCCGGCATCGTCTACATCGGCGCCGAGGTCAAGGCCGGCGACATCCTGGTCGGCAAGGTCACGCCCAAGGGCGAGACCCAGCTCACCCCCGAGGAGAAGCTGCTGCGCGCGATCTTCGGCGAGAAGGCGTCGGATGTGAAGGACACCTCGCTGCGCGTGCCGGCCGGCATGGACGGCACCGTCATCGACGTGCGCGTGTTCACCCGCGAGGGAGTCCAGAAGGACAAGCGTGCCACCGACATCGAGGAGGCCGAGAAGACCCAGGTGCGCAAGGACCTCAACGACGAGCTCCGCATCTTCGAGGACGACATCTTCGATCGCCTCTCGCGCGTGCTGGTCGGGCAGGTTGCCGACGGCGGTCCGAACAAGCTCAAGAAGGGCGCCGAGGTCACGCAGGAGTACCTGGATTCGGTCGAGCGCGAGCGCTGGTTCGAGATCCGCCTGCGCGACGAGGAGGCCCAGACCACGCTCGAGACCTCGGCGCGTCAGCTCAAGGACATGAAGGCCGAGTTCGACAAGCGCTTCGAGTCCAAGAAGACCAAGATCGAGCAGGGCGACGAGCTCGCGCCCGGCGTCCTCAAGACCGTCAAGGTCTACATGGCCGTCAAGCGCCGCATCCAGCCGGGCGACAAGATGGCCGGCCGCCACGGCAACAAGGGCGTGATCTCGCAGATCGTCCCGGTCGAGGACATGCCGCACCTGCCGGACGGCACCCCGGTCGACGTCGTTCTGAACCCGCTGGGCGTGCCGTCGCGCATGAACATCGGGCAGCTCCTCGAGACCCATCTGGGCTGGGCCGCGCGCGGCCTCGGCCAGCGGATCCAGGAGATGCTCGAGCAGCAGAAGGCGATCGCCGAGCTGCGCAAGTTCCTCGACGACATCTACAACACCAGCAGCGACGGCATCGATCACACCGATCTCGAGCAGTTCAGCGACGAGGAAGTCCTGACGCTGGCGCGCAACCTCTGCGGCGGCGTGCCGATGGCGACGCCGGTGTTCGACGGCGCCTCCGAAGCCGAGATCAAGCGGCTGCTGAAGCTGGCCGGACTGCCCGAGGGCGGCCAGGCCAGGCTGACCGACGGCCGCAGCGGCGAGCCGCTGGCGCGTCCGGTGACCGTGGGCTACATGTACATGCTCAAGCTCAACCACCTGATCGACGACAAGATGCACGCCCGCAGCACGGGGCCGTACTCGCTCGTCACCCAGCAGCCGCTGGGCGGCAAGGCGCAGTTCGGCGGCCAGCGCTTCGGCGAGATGGAGGTGTGGGCGCTGGAGGCCTACGGCGCCGCCTACACGCTGCAGGAGATGCTGACCGTGAAGTCGGACGACACCGTCGGTCGTACCAAGATGTACAAGGCCATCGTCGACGGCGACCACCGCATGGTGGCCGGCATGCCGGAGTCCTTCAATGTGCTCGTCAAGGAGATCCGCTCCATCGGTCTCAACATCGAGCTGGTGCAAAGTGAATAAGGCGCGACGTCACGCGTCCCGGGGCTCCGCCCCCGGGAGCGCTGATCCCCGGTGCGGTGCTTCCGTCACCGCCGTCGTAGCCCATTTCGGAGTTTCGTGATGAAAGATCTGCTGAACCTGCTGCGCAACAACGACGAAGTCGACGATTTCGACGCCATCAAGATCTCGCTGGCTTCGCCGGAGCAGATCCGCTCGTGGTCGTACGGCGAGGTCAAGAAGCCCGAGACCATCAACTACCGCACCTTCAAGCCCGAGCGCGACGGCCTGTTCTGCGCCAAGCTGTTCGGACCGATCAAGGACTACGAGTGCCTGTGCGGCAAGTACAAGCGCCTCAAGCACCGCGGCGTGGTGTGCGAGAAGTGCGGCGTCGAGGTCACCGTCGCCAAGGTGCGCCGCGAGCGCATGGCGCACATCGACCTGGCCGCGCCGGTGGCGCACATCTGGTTCCTGAAGTCGCTGCCGTCGCGCATCGGCCTGCTGCTGGACATGCCGCTGCGCGCCATCGAGCGGGTGCTCTACTTCGAGGCGCACGTGGTGGTCGACCCCGGCCTGACGCCGCTGGAGAAGTACACGCTGCTCACCGAGGACGAGTATCTCGACGCGGTCGAGCAGTACGGCGATGACTTCGACGCCCGCATGGGCGCCGAGGCGGTGCTCGACCTGCTCAAGCAGATCGACCTCCACAAGGAGGCGGTCCGCATGCGCGAGGAGATCGGCGCCACCAATTCCGACACCAAGATCAAGAAGCTGGGCAAGCGCCTCAAGCTGATCGAGTCCTTCCTGGCATCCGGCAACAAGCCGGAGTGGATGATCCTCGACGTGCTGCCGGTGCTGCCGCCGGACCTGCGTCCGCTGGTGCCCCTCGACGGCGGCCGCTTCGCGACCTCCGACCTCAACGATCTGTATCGCCGCGTCATCAACCGCAACAACCGCCTGCGCCGGCTGCTGGAGCTGTACGCGCCGGACATCATCGTGCGCAACGAGAAGCGCATGCTGCAGGAGTCGGTGGACGCGCTGATCGACAACGGCCGCCGCGGCCGCGCCATCACCGGCACCAACAAGCGCCCGCTCAAGTCGCTCTCCGACATGATCAAGGGCAAGCAGGGCCGCTTCCGCCAGAATCTGCTGGGCAAGCGCGTCGACTACTCGGGTCGCTCGGTCATCGTGGTCGGCCCGACCCTGCGCCTGCATCAGTGCGGCCTGCCCAAGAAGATGGCGCTGGAGCTGTTCAAGCCCTTCGTCTTCTCGCGCCTGCAGCGCCTCGGCCACGCCACCACCATCAAGATGGCGAAGAAGATGGTGGAGCGCGAGGAAGGCATCGTCTGGGACGTGCTCGAGGAGTGCATCAAGGAGCACCCGGTGCTCCTGAACCGCGCCCCGACGCTGCACCGTCTCGGCATCCAGGCCTTCGAGCCGGTCCTCATCGAGGGCAAGGCCATCCAGCTGCATCCGCTCGTCTGCACGGCGTTCAATGCCGACTTCGACGGCGACCAGATGGCCGTGCACGTGCCGCTCTCGCTGGAAGCCCAGCTCGAGGCGCGCGTGCTGATGATGTCCTCGAACAACATCCTGTCCCCGGCCAACGGCGATCCCATCATCGTGCCCAGCCAGGACGTCGTCCTCGGGCTGTACTGGATGTCGCGCGAGCGCATCGGCGCCAAGGGCGACGGCATGGTCCTGGCCGACGTTTCCGAGGTGCACCGCGCGCACAGCAGCGGTGAGCTGGAGCTGCAGGCGCGCATCAAGGTGCGCATCGACGACTGGATCGACGAGGAGGACGGCAACGGCCGTCCGGTGCGTCACATCGTCGAGACCACCGCCGGCCGCGCGCTGATGTCCGAGATCCTGCCGGAGAAGGTGCCCTTCTCGGTGGTCAACAAGACGCTGACCAAGAAGGAGGTCGGCAAGGTCATCGACTACGTGTACCGCCGCTGCGGCACCAAGGACACGGTGGTCTTCGCGGACCAGCTGATGTACCTCGGCTTCGGCCAGTCGACGCAGTCGGGCATCTCCTTCTGCATCGACGACATGATCATCCCGGACGAGAAGTACACCTTCCTCGACGAGGCCGAGGACAAGGTCAAGGAGATCAACGAGGAGTACACCCAGGGTCTGACCACCGCCGGCGAGCGCTACAACCGCGTGGTCGACGTCTGGTCGCGTGCCAATGACAGCATCGCCAAGGCGATGATGACGCGCATCGGTACCGAGGAAGCCACCGAGCGCGACGGCAGCACCGTCACGCAGCCGAGCTTCAACTCGGTGTTCATGATGGCCGACTCCGGCGCCCGCGGCTCGCAGGCGCAGATCCGCCAGCTCGCCGGCATGCGCGGCCTGATGGCCAAGCCGGACGGCTCCATCATCGAGACGCCCATCACCGCGAACTTCCGCGAGGGCCTCAACGTCCTGCAGTACTTCATCTCCACCCACGGCGCCCGCAAGGGTCTGGCCGACACCGCGCTCAAGACCGCCAACTCGGGCTATCTGACGCGCCGTCTGGTCGACGTCTCGCAGGACGTGGTGGTGACCGCCGAGGACTGCGGCACCGAGTCCGGCCTGCTGATGACGCCGATCGTCGAGGGCGGCGACGTCCTCGAGGCCCTGCGCGACCGCGTGCTCGGCCGCGTGCTGCTCCAGGACGTGCACATCCCGGGCACCGACGACGTGCTCATCGAGGAGGGCGCGATGCTCGACGAGCGTCTGTGCGATCTGCTCGAGCAGCACTCGGTGGACGAGGTCTGGGTGCGCAGCCCGATCACCTGCGAGCAGGGCTTCGGCATCTGCGCGCAGTGCTACGGCCGTGACCTGGCCCGGGGCCATCGTGTCAACATCGGCGAGTCGGTGGGCGTCATCGCCGCCCAGTCGATCGGCGAGCCCGGCACGCAGCTGACCATGCGTACCTTCCACGTCGGCGGCGCGGCGTCGCGGTCGGTGGCCGCGGACGGCGCGGACACCCGTGCCGGCGGTACCGTCAAGCTGCACAACGTGAAGACCGTGCAGAACCAGGAGGGCAACCTCGTGGCGGTGTCGCGTTCCGGCGAGATCGGCATCATCGCCGACGACGGTCGCGAGCGCGAGCGCTACAAGATTCCGTACGGCGCGGTCATCGAGGTGCAGGACGGCGAGACCGCCAAGTCCGGCAGCCGGCTCGCCAAGTGGGATCCGCATACCCACCCGATCGTCACCGAGCTGGCGGGCCGCGTGCGCTTCCAGGACTTCGAGGAGGGCAGCACCGTCAACCGCGAGGAGGACCCGATCACCGGCGTCTCCACGCTGGTGGTGTCCGAGTCGCAGTCGCGCAGCGCGCGCGAGCAGCGCCCGACCGTGGTGCTGCTCGGCGACGACGGCGAGCCGCTGACCTTCCCCGATACGGACATCCCGGTCGCCTATGCGCTGCCGGCCCGTGCGGTCGTGGTCGTGGAGGACGGCGTCGACGTCAAGATCGGCGACGTCATCGCGCGCATCCCGCAGGAGGCCTCGAAGTCGCGCGACATCACCGGCGGTCTGCCGCGTGTCGCCGACCTCTTCGAGGCGCGCAAGCCCAAGGATCCGGCCGTGCTCGCCGAGGCCACCGGCACGGTGCGCTTCGGCACCGCCACCAAGGGCAAGCAGCGCCTCAAGATCGTGCAGAGCGACGGCGAGGAAGTCGAGCTGCTCATTCCGAAGTGGCAGCAGATCTCGGTGTTCGAGGGTGAGCACGTCGAGCAGGGCGAGCAGATCACCGACGGCGAGCCGTCGCCGCACGACATCCTGCGCCTGCGCGGCGTGGTGGCCCTCGCCAACCACCTCGTGAAGGAGATCCAGGATGTCTACCGCCTTCAGGGCGTGACCATCAACGACAAGCACATCGAGACGATCGTGCGTCAGATGCTGCGCAAGGTGGAGATCACCGATTCCGGCGATTCCCACTTCCTGCACGGCGAGCAGGTCGAGCTGTTCGCGGCCGAGGACGCCAACCGCAAGCTCAAGGGCGACGGCAAGCGTCCGAGCAGGTTCGAGCGGCTCATCCTGGGCATCACCAAGGCCAGCCTGTCGACCGAGTCCTTCATCTCGGCGGCGAGCTTCCAGGAGACCACGCGCGTGCTCACCGAGGCCGCCGTGCGCGGTTCGCGCGACGACCTGCGCGGTCTCAAGGAGAACGTCATCGTCGGGCGCCTCATTCCCGCGGGTACCGGCCTGTCCTTCCACGAGCAGCGTCGCAAGGCCCGTGGCGGGAGTTTCCTGGCCGATCTGCAGATGCCCGCCCCGGGTGCTGCGGACTTCGCCGAGAGCGGCTCCTCGGCCGCTGCAACGGCGGGCAGCGACGCCGCCGGGGCCGAGGACGAGGCCGGCGAGGGCAGCGAGGACTGACCCTGCCCGGACGCCGCCACGGAAAGCGCGCCGTGGCGGCGTTCGCCGGTTGACAGGCCCGCCGAGGGCCTCTATATTGCGCGCCCTTCCTGACGGGCCGGCCAACACCGCCGGCCCGTCATTTCTTTCATAAGTCGGAAGTCACCATCGTGCCAACGATCAATCAGTTAGTGCGCAAGGGTCGCTCGACCCGAGCCGTTCCGTCGAAGGTGCCCGCCCTCGAGAAGAGCCCCCAGCGGCGTGGCGTGTGCACCCGTGTCTATACCACCACCCCGAAGAAGCCGAACTCGGCCATGCGGAAGGTGTGCAAGGTGCGCCTGACCAATGGCTACGAGGTGATTTCCTACATCGGCGGCGAAGGCCACAACCTGCAGGAGCACTCGGTCGTGCTCATCCGCGGTGGCCGCGTCAAGGACCTTCCGGGTGTGCGCTACCACACCGTGCGCGGCGCGCTCGACTGCGCCGGCATCGACAAGCGTCGCCAGGGTCGTTCCAAGTACGGCGCCAAGCGCCCCAAGAGCAGCTAGGAGGGGTCGCCATGCGTCGTCGTCGCGCCGAAGTCCGCAAGGTCCTCCCGGACCCCAAGTTCCATTCCGAACTGCTGGCCAAGTTCATCAACATGATGATGATCGCCGGCAAGCGCTCCGTGGCCGAGAAGATCGTCTACGGGGCTCTCGACATCGTTTCCAGCAAGCAGGGCACGGACGAGCCGCTGCCGGTGCTGGAGCAGGCGCTCGACAACGTGCGCCCGACCGTCGAGGTCAAGTCGCGCCGCGTCGGCGGTGCCACCTATCAGGTCCCCGTCGAGGTGCGTGCGGTGCGCCGCAACACCCTGGCGATGCGCTGGATCATCGACGCCACCCGCGCCCGCGGCGAGCAGGGCATGTCCCAGCG
This sequence comes from Algiphilus sp., assembly GCF_023145115.1. NCBI lineage: Bacteria > Pseudomonadati > Pseudomonadota > Gammaproteobacteria > Nevskiales > Algiphilaceae > Algiphilus > Algiphilus sp. The sequence goes on along the minus strand of NZ_JAGLEJ010000025.1, from coordinate 2,592 downwards.
CCTGGCCGGCGAGCTGATGGACGCGGCCGAGAGCCGCGGCGCCGCCGTCAAGAAGCGCGAGGACACCCACCGCATGGCGGAGGCCAACAAGGCCTTTTCGCATTTCCGCTGGTAGCAGCGGAACCGATCGACCGCAGAAGCCCGAACCGAGGAATCCGCCGTGGCACGCAATACCCCCATCGAGCGCTATCGCAACATCGGTATTTCCGCGCATATCGACGCCGGAAAGACCACCACCACCGAGCGCGTGCTGTTCTACACCGGCGTGTCGCACAAGATGGGCGAGGTGCATGACGGCGCCGCGACCATGGACTGGATGGAGCAGGAGCAGGAGCGCGGCATCACCATCACCTCGGCGGCGACCACCTGCTTCTGGCAGGGCATGGACAAGCAGTTCGAGGAGCACCGGGTCAACATCATCGATACCCCCGGGCACGTCGACTTCACCATCGAGGTCGAGCGTTCGATGCGCGTGCTCGACGGCGCGGTCATGGTGTATTGCGCGGTCGGCGGCGTGCAGCCGCAGTCCGAGACGGTCTGGCGTCAGGCGACCAAGTACAAGGTCCCGCGCATGGGCTTCGTCAACAAGATGGACCGCACCGGCGCCAACTTCTTCAACGTCGTCGAGCAGATGCAGGCGCGCCTGAACGCGAACCCGATCCCGATCGTCATTCCGATCGGCGCCGAGGACGGCTTCGAGGGCGTTATCGACCTGGTGACCATGAAGGCCATCTACTGGAATCCGGAGGACATGGGCATGACCTATGAGCTCCGCGACATTCCGGAGAGCCTGCAGTCCGAGGCGGCCGAGTGGCGCGAGAAGATGGTGGAGACCGTCGCCGAGAGCAGCGAGGAGCGCATGGAGCGGTATCTCGAGGAAGGCGACCTGCCTGCCGACGAGGTCTATGCTGGTCTGCGCGAGCTGACCCTGAAGCGCGAGATCGTGCCGATGATGTGCGGCACCGCCTTCAAGAACAAGGGCGTGCAGTTCCTCCTGGATGCGGTCATCCGCTACATGCCGAGCCCGACCGAGGTCCCGGCCGTCGAGGGCACCGATCCCGACGACTCCGAGAAGCGTCTCGTCCGCAAGGCGGACGACAAGGAGCCGTTCTCGGCGCTGGCGTTCAAGATCATGTCCGACAAGTACGTCGGCAGCCTGACCTTCATCCGTGTCTATTCGGGCGTGCTCAACGCCGGCGACTCGGTGTTCAACCCGATCTCCGGCAAGAAGGAGCGCATCGGGCGTCTGCTGCAGATGCACTCCAACAAGCGCGAAGAGGTCAAGTCGGTCCACGCCGGCGACATTGCCGCCTGTGTCGGCATCTCGCACATCGTCACCGGCACCACGCTCTGCGATCCGGATCACCAGATCATGCTCGAGCGCATGGAATTCCCGGAGCCGGTCATCAGCCAGGCCGTCGAGCCCAAGACCAAGGCCGACCAGGAGAAGATGGCGACCGCGCTGCAGAAGCTCGCCATCGAGGATCCGTCGTTCCGCGTGCACACCGACGAGGAGTCTGGCCAGACCATCATCTCCGGCATGGGCGAGCTGCACCTCGAGGTGCTGATCGATCGCCTCAAGCGCGAGTTCGGCGTCGAGGCCAACATCGGCCAGCCGCAGGTCGCGTACCGCGAGACCATCAAGACCCAGGTCGAGGCTGAGGGCAAGTTCGTCCGTCAGTCCGGCGGTCGCGGTCAGTACGGCCACGTCTGGCTGCGCATCGAGCCGCAGGAGGCCGGTGCCGGCTACGAGTTCGTCAACAGCATCGTCGGCGGCGTCGTGCCGAAGGACTACATCAACTCGGTGGACAAGGGTATCCAGGAGCAGATGCAGAACGGTGTCATCGGCGGCTATCCGGTGGTCGACGTGAAGGTCACGCTGTTCGACGGGTCATACCACGACGTCGACTCCAGCGAGATGGCCTTCAAGATCGCCGCCTCGATGGGCTTCAAGGAGGGCGCGCGCAAGGCGACGCCGGTGATCCTCGAACCCATCATGAAGGTCGAGGTCGTCACGCCCGAGGATTACATGGGCGACGTCATGGGCGACCTCTCGAAGCGCCGCGGTCTGGTGCAGGGCAACGAGGACAGCCCCTCCGGCAAGGTCATCGAGGCCGAGGTGCCGCTCTCCGAGATGTTCGGCTACTCGACCACCCTGCGCTCGATGAGCCAGGGCCGGGCCACCTATTCGATGGAATTCAAGAAGTACGACGAGGCGCCCGCCAGCGTCGCCGCCGCCCTTATCAAGCAGGACGCGGCCTAAGCGTCGCCGCGCTGTCCGCACTCACTATCAGTCTCAGGAAGCAACGACATGGCCAAAGCAAAATTCGAGCGCACGAAGTCTCACGTGAACGTTGGGACGATCGGTCACGTGGACCACGGCAAGACGACGCTGACGGCGGCGCTGACGCTGTGCCAGGCGAAGAAGTACGGTGGCGAGGCGCAGGCGTTCGACATGATCGACAAGGCGCCGGAAGAGAAGGCGCGCGGTATCACGATTTCGACGTCGCACGTGGAGTACGAGTCGGACACGCGTCACTACGCGCACGTGGACTGCCCGGGGCACGCGGACTACGTGAAGAACATGATCAC